>JAFAID010000534.1 GCA_019236925.1 Mycobacterium sp.
CCGACCCGAGGTTGGACGTCAGGATCAGGATGGTGTTGCGGAAGTCGACGGTACGGCCCTGTCCGTCGGTGAGCCGGCCCTCGTCGAGGACCTGCAGCAGCACGTCGAACACGTCCGGGTGGGCCTTTTCGACCTCGTCGAACAAAACGACGGTGTACGGCCGGCGGCGTACCGCTTCGGTCAGCTGGCCGCCCTGGTCGTAACCGATGTAGCCCGGCGGCGCACCGACCAGGCGGGCCACCGAGTGCTTCTCGCCGTACTCGCTCATGTCGATGCGGACCATCGCCCGCTCGTCGTCGAACAAGAAGTCGGCCAGCGCCTTGGCCAGCTCGGTCTTACCGACGCCGGTGGGGCCGAGGAACAGGAACGATCCGGTCGGCCGGTTGGGGTCGGCAACCCCGGCCCGAGAACGCCGCACGGCGTCAGAAACCGCCTGCACGGCCTTCTTCTGCCCGACGACGCGCTTGCCGAGCTCATCTTCCATCCGCAGCAGCTTGGCGGTCTCGCCTTCCAGCAGCCGTCCGGCCGGGATGCCCGTCCACGCCGACACCACGTCGGCGATGTCGTCGGGACCGACCTCTTCTTTAAGCATCACGTTCTCGCGAGCCTCGGCCTGCGGCACGGCGGCGTCGAGCTTCTTCTCCACCTCCGGGATACGCCCGTAGCGCAGCTCGGCGGCCTTGGCCAGGTCACCGTCGCGCTCGGCGCGTTCGGACTCGCCGCGCAACGTCTCGAGCTGCTCCTTGAGCTCACGCACGACGTCGATGGCGTTCTTCTCGTTCTGCCACTTGGCGGTCAGCTCGGACAGCTTCTCGCGCTGGTCGGCCAGTTCGGAACGCAGCTTCTCCAGCCGCTCCTTGGACGCCTCGTCTTCTTCCTTGGCCAGCGCCATCTCTTCGATCTCGAGCCGACGCACCAGACGTTCGACCTCGTCGATTTCGACGGGACGCGAGTCGATCTCCATCCGCAACCGGCTGGCGGCCTCGTCGACCAGGTCGATCGCCTTGTCAGGCAGGAAGCGGGCGGTGATGTAGCGGTCGGACAGCGAGGCCGCCGCCACCAGGGCGGAGTCGGTGATGCGCACACCGTGATGCACCTCGTAGCGGTCTTTCAGCCCGCGCAGGATGCCGACGGTGTCTTCCACCGACGGCTCGCCGACGAACACTTGCTGGAAGCGCCGCTCCAGGGCGGCGTCCTTCTCGATGTACTTGCGGTACTCGTCGAGCGTGGTGGCGCCGACCAGGCGGAGCTCGCCGCGGGCCAGCATCGGCTTGATCATGTTGCCGGCGTCCATCGCTGATTCACCGGTCGCGCCGGCTCCGACGATGGTGTGCAGTTCGTCGATGAAGGTGATGATCTGCCCGGCGGAGTTCTTGATGTCGTCGAGCACTGCCTTGAGCCGTTCCTCGAACTCGCCGCGGTATTTGGCACCGGCGACCATCGAGCCCAGGTCCAGGCTGATGACGGTCTTGTCGCGCAGGCTCTCGGGCACGTCACCGGCGATGATGCGCTGCGCCAGACCTTCCACGATGGCGGTCTTGCCGACGCCCGGCTCGCCGATCAGCACCGGGTTGTTCTTGGTGCGACGGGAGAGCACCTGCACGACGCGGCGAATTTCGTTGTCCCGCCCGATAACCGGGTCGAGTTTGCCTTCGCGGGCGCGAGCGGTCAGGTCGGTGGAGTACTTTTCCAGCGCCTGATAGGTGGCCTCGGGGTCGGCGCTGGTCACTCGCGCGCTGCCGCGGACTTTGACGAACGCGTCCCGCAAGGCCTGCGGTGAGGCGCCGTGTCCGGTCAGCAGCTTGGCGACGTCGGAGTCGCCGGTGGCCAGCCCGACCATCAGGTGCTCGGTGGAGACGTATTCGTCGTCCATCTCGGTGGCCAGCTGCTGCGCGGTGGTGATGGCAGCCAGCGATTCGCGGGACAGCTGCGGCTGCGAGCTGGCGCCGCTGATCTGCGGCAGCCGGTCGACGAGGTGCTGTGCTTCGGTGCGGATAGTGGCGGGCTCGACGCCGACAGCCTCCAGTAGCGGCGCAGCGATCCCGTCGTTCTGCGTGAGCAGGGCTAACAGCAGATGAGCCGGCCTGATCTCGGGGTTGCCGGCGGCGGTCGCCGCCTGCAGGGCCGACGTCAGGGCCGCCTGCGTCTTGGTTGTCGGGTTAAAAGAGTCCACGACACCTCCATTCGGGGTCGAAAGGGCCCAACGGGGCCTGCTAAAAATGCTTGTCGCGTTGTCCAACGCCGTCAAGGTTGAGTCTGTTCCGCTCAACTCTAGCAACTTTTTTTCAGCCGGTTCTGCCAGAGTTCAATCGAACATATGATCGATCGGTGGGCGACCTCGCGTCGATCGGATACAACGGGCAGCCGGTCCGCAGCCCGTTTCGGGTGGTGCGTCCGCCGATCAC
>JAFAID010000692.1 GCA_019236925.1 Mycobacterium sp.
GGCGACTTCTTCACCACCTTCATGGGTGAAGACCCGGTGATCGTCACCATGGACAGAAACCGCAAGATCCGCGCATACCTCAATTCGTGTCGCCATCGCGGGGCCCGGGTGTGCCGCGCCGACTACGGCGCGACCAAAAGCTTCACCTGCACCTACCACGGCTGGGCCTACGACTTGGAAGGCAAGCTGATCAGCATCCCGAACAAGGAGGGCTACCCGGATAGCTTCCAGGCGGCCGAGTGGGGGCTGGTTGAGGTGCCGCACGTGGACTCCTATCACGGACTGATCTTCGCGACGTGGGATCCCGAACCCATCTCGCTGCGGGATTCCTTGGGGGACATGGCCTGGTACATGGACGCGATGCTCGACCACGACGCCGGAGGCACCGTGGTCGTGGGCGGGGTGCACAAGTGGGTGTTGGAAGGCAACTGGAAGCTTGCCGCCGAGCAGTTCGCGAGCGACTGGTACCACGTGAACATGAGCCATGCCTCGGCGCTCATGGTGCTTTCGCCGGGCGGTAAACCCAAAGACGAAGTCGTTCATCGCACCGGTCGCCAATATGTCGACCCGAAAGGCCACGGCCATGGCTTTCCGGTGCACCCCAAAAACCGGTTCGATGCCCAAACTACGCACGAATGGATCGATTACGGCGCGCTGCGAGAACGCCTCGGCGACTCGCGGGTCGAGGGCCCGCTGACCACCGGACACGGAACCGTCTTCCCCAACTTCTCCTATCTACCGGTCAACGGATCGATTCGGATCTGGCATCCCAAAGGCCCCGATCGGATGGAAGTCTGGGCGTGGACGATCGTCGATGAGTCGATGCCCGACCACGTCCGCGAGGCCCAGCGCCTGTACAACCTACGCACCTTCGGCCCCAGCGGCATCTTCGAGCAAGACGACGGCGAGAACTGGAGTGAGGTGCAAGCGATTTCGCACGGCTTCATTACCAACTCCGTGCCGCTGAACTACCAGATGGGCATCGGCTCCGAACGCCACGACGACCGCTACCCAGGCATCACCAGCGAGCTTTACAGCGACGCAGCGGCGCGGGCGTTCTATGCGCGGTGGCGCGACCTGATGAACACGCCGGCCTGGCACGAACGGAAACCATCATGAAATACGGCATCCGCATCGCCGCACTCGACGACATCCCCAAAGGGGAGGGTATCGCCATCGACCGGGCGGTCACCGGCACCGATGACGACATCGCGCTGCTCCGTGACGACGACGGCTGCGTGTGGGCCTTGAACAACACCTGCACTCACGCCGAGGCGTCTCTCGCCGAGGGCTGGGTCGAGGACGGCTACGTCGAGTGTCCTCTGCATTCCAGTAAGTTTTGCCTGAAAACCGGTGCAGTGCAAGGTCTTCCCGCGACGCGGGACGCCGTTGCACACCGCGTCGAAGTCCGTGACGGCGAGGTCTACCTCTTCCCACGTCAGGGGTCGTGATGCTCGCCAGTGTCATCGTCGCCGGAGGCGGCGTCGCTGGAGTCAGCACTATCGCTGCGCTGCGAGCCGGTGGATTCGACGGTGACCTGACACTGATTGACGCTGGCGAATTCCCCTACGACCGGCCACCGCTGTCCAAGGACTACCTCGCCGGCAGTACCGAGATCAAAGACATTGCGCTGCAAACGCCGCAGTGGTACGACGACAACCGCGTGCGCATGATGACCGAGAACACCGTCGCCGCGCTGCGGCCCGGCCTCGGCGCGGTCGAGTTGGCCGACGGAACCACTGTGTCGGCAGACCGGGTCGTCCTGGCCATGGGTGGTAGGGCATGTCGGCCACCAATTCCTGGCAGCGACGATTCCAGGGTGCATGTGCTGCGGTCAGCCGAAGACGCCGACCGGCTACGCACGGCGTTGGTGCCGGGCGCCCGCTTGCTAATCGTCGGCGCCGGACTCATCGGAGCCGAGGCCGCATCAACCGCTGCCGGCCTCGGCTGTGAAGTGACACTCGCCGATCCCGTATCACCACCGCTCTTACCTGCATTTGGTGCGGAAGTCGCCGATTGGTTGCATGGGTTGCACGAAAAGAACGGTGTCACAACGGTGCACGCTGCCGTTGAGAAGTTCAGCCACACCGCGGCTGGTATCTCGGCGACATTCGTCGGGCAGGGCGAGGCGCAGGGCTTCGACGCCGTGTTACTTGCTGTCGGCATGGCGCCGGAGGTCGAACTTGCTGCAGCGGCTGGGCTATGGGTCGATCGGGGCATCGTCGTGGATTCCGGTCAGGTGACGTCCAATCCAGCGGTTCTTGCCGTCGGCGATGCCGCTAGAGGTTGTCAAGGCGGATCGTTACTTCGCAGAAGCGAACATTGGGAGGCCGCGCAACAGGACGGGCAGCGCGCCGCTGCCACAATCCTGGGCTGCACCCCGCCCACTGACAGTGCGCCGTGGTTCTGGACGGACCGGTACGACGTCCATGTGGAAGTGGTTGGCGCGCTGGACAACGTCGATTCGTTGGTACAACGAGGGTCAATGGGTGAACCGCCGTTTTCGGTGTTCGCACTGCAAGACATGCGAGTCGTCGGTGCGGTCAGCGTCGGCGATCCGACGGCCGTGCGTGCCGCACGCCGGCTGATCGATCGTGAGGTCACCGTTGAGCCAGGGCAACTGAGCGACTCCACAACGGATCTGCGCAAGCTAGTTCGGGGCCGATCCACCGAAGGGACGAGATGACATGGGCAGCAACGCCACCACGATGACCGGACCGAAACCCGGCCGCCTCGCGGACCGCGAAACTCATTTCGAAGTCGAGCAGTTCTACTACGAGGAAGCCCAATTACTCGACGACGGCCGTTTCGCGGATTGGCTCGACCTGTTAGCCGACGACCTGGATTACTGGATGCCCACGCGGACCAATCGGCTGCGGCGCCAGCAGGCGCTGTCGATCGCAGCGCGCGGCGAGGCGGCGTACTACGAAGAGACCAAAGAAAGCCTGAATTGGCGGATCCGCCGGTTCGACTCGGGAATGGCATGGGCAGAGGACCCTCCCTCGCGTACCCGGCATATGGTGACGAATGTCGTTGTCCGGCACATCGATCCCAGCCAGCACGCCGACTTCGCCGCCGAGGATCTCGAAGTGCACTCAGCGTTCCTGGTTTATCGCAACCGCCTGGAGCGCGAAGAGAACATCTTTGCGGGACAGCGTGTCGATATCCTGCGGCGCACCGAAGATGGACTGGAAGTTGCGCGGCGGGTCATTCTGCTTGACCAGAACGTACTGCAAGCCAAGAACATTTCAACCTTTTTCTGATTCAAACAGCGTAGGAGAAACAGCGTGACCGCGATCGGGACCGATCAGACTGCACAGGCGTCAATTCAGCTGCGCCACCACAACCTCTCGACGTCCTACGGCGACATCGCTGTCGCGGAGGCCGGTGAGGGTCCTGTGCTGGTGATGCTGCACGGCGGCGGGCCTGGGGCGTCGGGAGTGAGCAACTACCACCAGAATCTGCCCGCCTTAGTGCAACATTTCCGCGTGGTATTGCCGGACCAACCTGGGTTCGGCGGGAGCTACCGGCCGACCGAGGAGGATTTGGAGGCTGCCTCAATCACCCACATTGCCGTCGGTGCCTTGTTCGAGGCACTTGACGAGCTCGGTATTGACCGCTTCCATCTCTTGGGCAACAGCTTAGGTGGTGCTGCAGCGATCTCGATGGCACAAACACAGCCGCAACGGGTCTCGGGACTGGTGCTGATGGCGCCCGGCGGAGGATGGCTGCCGTTCGGGCCAACACCGACCGAGGGCCAAAAGGAGATGTTCCGTTATTACAACGGAGGCGGCCCGTCGGAGAAGAAGATGGCGAACTTCATTCGCACAATGGTGTTCAACCACAAGCAATTCGGCGCCGACGTCGTCAAGGCCCGCTACGAAGCGTCGCTGGACCCAAGCCACATTGAGTTCTACCACCACTACAACGCCGCCTTTGCCAAGCGTCACGGCATGGATCCGCTGTGGCGGGACCTACACAAAATCACCGCACCGACGCTGCTGTTGTGGGGTCGCGACGATCGCACCATCACTCTCGACGGATCCCAGATCATGCTCAAGCAGATCCGGGACGTCCAGTTGCACGTGTTCGGCAACTGCGGCCACTGGGTGCAGCTGGAGCGTCAGCAGGAGTTCGAACGTCTTGTCACTGACTTTCTTTCGGGGTTGGCATGAGCGGGTGGCTGAAAGACTACGTCGCGCTGATCACCGGCGGGGGGTCCGGCATCGGCCGGGCCGTCGCTGAAAGGTTCATCGCCGAGGGCGCCTCAGTCGTGATCATCGGCCGCAATTTCGAGCAACTGGCCGAGGTAGTGGAGGGATGCGCCGACCCGTCGCGCATGCATGCGTTCCAAGCGGACGTGCGTGACTCCGAGCAGTTGCACGCGGCGGTTACCGAGACCGTGCAACGGTTCGGCAAGCTCGACACGCTCGTCGCCAACGCTGGCATCTGGGACTACCATCGGCAGCTCACCAAATTGACTGCTGCCCAACTTGAAGAGACCTTCGATGAGCTGTTCGCGATCAACGTCAAGGGCTATCTGCTCGCTGCCGAAGCCAGTTGGCGGGAGTTGGTCAAAACCCGCGGCAGCATCGTGATGACGCTGTCGAACGCCTCGTTCTACGTTAACGGCGGCGGCGCGATCTATACCGCTAGCAAGCACGCCTGCCTCGGGCTGATGCGCGAACTGGCCTACGAGCTGGCCCCGAAGGTGCGCGTCAACGGTGTGGCATGCGGCGCGATGAACACGAATCTGCGCGGGCCCGAAGCGCTCGACCTGCAGACCCGGACACTGGCTGCGTCATTCGCCAAGAAGAAGCCCAGCGATCCGCCGCCGCCGATTCCGCTGCACGACTCCAGTACCGACCCACGCGATTTCACGGGCTCCTACGTCTTGCTGGCGTCGCGAGAGCAGAGCGGCCCGATCACCGGCCAAGCCATCGAAGTCGATGGCGGCATCGGGGTACGCGGTTTCGCCAAAGCTGCCGGCGGTGACCACCTATGATTGCGGCCCCGCTGGCCGCCCTACGACTCGGGCCGCGGTGGCGACAGCTCGATGAGCGTGCGGACCATGTGTCGTTGCGATTTGATGACGAGACCGGCACTGCTGTTGAATTCGGCGTCCGGCGATGCACGAGCGGCCCCCTGCGCGACGCGTACCCGGTCAGCGCGCACGACTTGGAAATCTACGCCGCTAATGACGTTGCGCCACAAACGCTCACACGTGCACTTCCAGAGATGAGCCGAGCAGTGCTAGATGCAGATCCTCGGTGCCGTCGTGTGGTATTCGCCGCGCCCACCGATCATCCGGTTGTCGCGGACGCCATCGCAGCCGCCGGATTCCGGCATGTCGTCGACGTCGATGTCCCTGGCGCCGAGCTGAGCTTGTTTGTTGCCGAACCCAGTTGGGTCAGCAAGGTCGACTCCGACCTTCACAAAGTGCCGGGCTCATGACTAGGCGCTGCGGCGAAGTCCAGACCGCGAAAGCCCTTGTGACGCAGAGGCGCATACCCGCCGAAGGGAAGCGGTCAACGGGCCTATATCCGTGCCGGTGGGCGCAGAAACCGACATTGCCGCGAGCGGCCGTCCGGAGCGTCCCATCACCGGAGCTGCAACAC
The DNA here is from genome assembly GCA_019236925.1 of Mycobacterium sp. GTDB lineage: Bacteria > Actinomycetota > Actinomycetes > Mycobacteriales > Mycobacteriaceae > Mycobacterium. The sequence goes on from JAFAID010000692.1 coordinate 5,619, forward strand.
AGGTCAGTCCCAGTCGGCTCTCTTCGCGGTCGACCGCGATTCCGTCTCGACGTACACACATTAGTTCGCCGGCGAGCGCTTTCGGGTCGGAAATCGATCGGGGAGTCAAGCGACCGATTGGCGTCGACAACGCGGCGGTTGCCGCCTCGGCGTCATAGGCCAGCAACACCTTCCCGACCGCGGTGCAATGCGCAGGTAGCCGGTCCCCAATCCGGGAGGGTGCGGCGATCGTGCGGTGACCGTACAGCTTGGCCAAATAGACCACATCCGTACCATGCAGCGACGCGAGATGAACCGTATGCCGGGTTGTTTCATACAGGTCGGCGAGAAACGGCAAGAGCAGATCACGAAGGCGTTCCTGGCCTGGTGCGTAGACGTTCTTTCCTAACTCATGCAGACGCGCACCCAATCTGTACTTCGCGCCGACACGCTCTACCATCGCGTTGCGCTCGAGCATTCCCAAAACGCGGAACGCTGTCGACTTACTCAACTGGGACCGGCGGGCGAGCTCGCTCACGCCAAGCCCCCAGCCACCGTATTCGCCAAGTGCGGACAACAGACAGATCGCTTTGTCGATGGCCGCCCGGTCATCACGGATCGGCTCGACGGCGGTCGTACTCATGCGGCAAGGTCCTCCAGCGTTGAAGACCGGGTCGTCAAATGAAATTGACCATCGGTCACTTTTAGGTGATGGCCTCCACCATCGCCCCATTGCTCGGGGCGCCGCATCGGTGCGGATACCCGATGCCATACCCGTTGATATACCTGTCTTGCGCCCGGCCCGAGCGTGGGCGTCAGACCGATCAGAGCGCCGCAATGTCGATTAGAAATGACAGTGCGCCGACAGAGAACCAGCTGGTGGCTCGCAATATTCACCGCTTCCGGCGCGAACGGGCAATGTCGCTGGGTGAGTTGGCCCGCAGATCTGGTCTATCGAAGCAGACGCTGTCGAAAATCGAACAGGGACTCGGTAACCCGACCGTCGATACCCTCGCTCAGCTCGGTGGCGCTCTGGACCTTCCGGCCCGACGTTTTCTCACCGAGTGGGGCACACCGGTGTATGTCCAGCGCCACGACGAGGGTTCGTGGAATGCCCACGCGGAGTGGGCCGAGCGAATCCTCGATGAAACCTACGGGTCCGGGTATGTGCGCACACTGGTGCTGACGCTGGAAAGGGTGGGCCGACAACCTCAGGTGATCGACGCGCATCCCTCCGGCACACTTCATCACCTGTACGTCATCGCCGGCAAAGTACGTGCCGGCCCCGTCAGCGAGCCCATCGACCTCGTCGCCGGTGACTTTGTCCGTTTCCCTGGGGACACACCGCATCTGCTGGCCTGTCTGAGTGAGCGTGCATCGGCGCACATGGTGACCACGGTGCCGCAGGTGCGGCAATTCGGCCCTACCGTGACGAGCTCGGTCGACACTGGATCGGTCTTCGACCGCGACGGCGCACAGGCAACGCCGTAATACCTGCCTGGAACCCTCGAGTGTGCTTGATGCCTTAAAAGCGGCTGGTCGATCCCTTGGTCAAGAAGCTGATCTGAATTGTGCTTTGACCGCGTCAACCGGCTGGTGGAGCGATAGTCTGATTGCACGGGTGTGACCAGTGGGAATACAAGATTCGGCGGCCGATGACCGGCACTCAACCTGAGGACACTCAGCGGGATCTGCGCCTCGGCATCGTGGCGGAGTTGGATGCCGCCGGGTTTGAGGACGCCGAGGAAATCGGTCACGGTGGATTCGGCGTCGTATACAAATGCCAGCAGCCGGCGCTCGACCGAACGGTTGCCATCAAGGTGCTTACCTCCGACCTCGACGATAAGAACATCGAGCGGTTCCTGCGTGAACAGCGCGCGATGGGCAAGCTGTCCGGACACCCGAATATCGTCCATATTCTGCAGCCAGGCGTCACACCGACGGGTCGGTTTTACATCGTGATGCCGTTCCACGCGCGGGGCTCGCTCGATGATCAGATACGACGCGACGGGCCGCTCGCGTTGCCCGCCGCTCTGCGCATCGGTATCAAAATGGCGGGCGCGCTCGAAACCGCGCACCGCGCAGGCATTTTGCACCGCGACGTCAAGCCGGCGAACATCTTGCTCAGCGAGTACGGCGAGCCGGAGCTGACCGACTTTGGCATTGCCCGGGTGGCAGGTGGTGGCTTCGAGACCGGTAAGGGAATTGTCACCGGGTCGCCGGCTTTCACCGCACCGGAAGTGCTAAGCGGTAAGTCGCCGACCGCAGCATCGGACGTGTACAGCCTTGGGGCCACGCTGTTCTGCCTCATCACCGGTCACGCGGCTTTTCAGCGACGCACGGGCGAGAAGCTGGTTGCGCAATTCCTGCGCGTCACGACCCAGCCGGTGCCCGACCTGCGCCCTGACGGCGTTCCCGACGAGGTCTGCTCTGTCATCGAACGTGCAATGTCGCAGGATTCCGGCGAGCGGTTCGCCTCGGCGGCCGAGTTCGGCGATGCGTTGCGTGAGTTGCAGCGGCTCGCTAGCGCAGACGTGGATGACATGGCGATACCGGCGGTACTCCACGCGCCCTCGATCAGTGGTGTTTCCCGCGACTCGTCGCAGCGCATGCCACGGCGCACCGATACGCCACCGCCGAGCGCGTTGACCAAGTACCGTCCGCCCACGGCCATGCGTTCCTTGGTAGCGCGTGCGCGCTTGATTGACATGTTGCGTGCGGGCGGGCGCCACCGGCGACTGATCGTGATCCATGGGCCAGCGGGCTTCGGCAAGAGCACCCTGGCGGCCCAGTGGCGCGAGGTCCTCGTCTCGGAGGGTGTCACCGCCGCTTGGCTGACGATCGACGGCGACGACAACAACCTCGTTTGGTTTCTTGCGCATCTAATCGAGGCGGTTCGCAGTGTAGCGCCCTCGCTGGCGAACGAGCTGCGGCAGGCACTCGAGGAACACGGGGCCGAGGCGGAGCACTATGTCCTCGCATCGCTCATCAACGAGATCCACGAGACCGGCACACGCATCGCCATCATTCTCGACGACTGGCACCGGATCACCGACGTCGCGACCATCGAGGCGTTGGGGTACCTGCTGGACCGCAGCTGCCACCACCTCCAAGTCGTGGTGACCGCGCGAACCCGTGCCGGGCTGCCGATGAGCCGGATGCGAGTCCGCGATGAATTGATCGAAATCGACGCTGCTGCTTTGCGTTTCGACCTATCCGAGTCGCGAGCATTTCTCGTGGAGCTCGGCGGGTTGAGCTTGGACGACACGGATGTGGCCAACCTGGAGCAGACGACCGATGGGTGGGCGGCCGCCTTACAGCTCGCTTCGCTTTCCCTGCGCAACTGCGACGACTCCGCGGAATTGATCAGCAACATGTCGGGCCGTCATCACGCGATCGGGGAATACCTGGCCGAGAACGTACTGGACTCGCTCGAGCCCGAGATGCTCGATTTTCTTATGGCCACCTCGATCACGGAGCGGATCAGCGGTGATCTGGCGTCCGCGTTAGCGGGTGTGCGTAATGCGCAAGCGCTACTCGAGGAGACGGAGGACCGGGACCTGTTCCTGCGCCGGCTCGATGAGGAGTGTGTCTGGTTTCGCTACCACCATCTGTTCGCAGAGTTCCTGCAGCGTCGGCTCGAACGGGAACAACCCGGGCGGGTTACGCAGCTACACGCGACCGCATCCCGTTGGTTCGCAGACCGCAAGCTGCTGCGTGAAGCGGTCGACCACGCGCTGGCTGCCGGTGAGGAGGAACGCGCGATCGAACTCGTCGAGCTGCATGGCATCGATCAAATCGAACGGGCGCAGATGTCCACGTTGCTGGCGCTGGTTTCGAAGCTACCGCCACACATCGTGGCGCTCAGTCCTAGATTGCAACTCTGCGTGGGATGGGCGAATATGTTGCTGCAGCGACCCACGCGCGCGCGTGCCGCGTTGGACGCGTTCGAATCCGCAGTCGAGAAGCGTTCGCTTTCCGCAACTGAAGTTCGCGACATGCGGACAGAGGCAGACGTCCTCCGCGCGACCTTGGAATGCTCCGCCGATCACACTGGCGGCATCGACGAGCTGCTGGCGGAATGCCTCTCAGGACCGGAGACCCTGCCGCCTTGGTTGGTCAGCGTCGCGGCGAATGCCGCGACGGTCGTCGAGATTCATCGGTTCGATTTCGACGCCGCTCGCAGGTGGCAGGAGTGGGTGGCCCCCTACCACCAGCGAATCAGCGGTCCGTTTGCCATCGTGTACGGGCATTGCCTCGCAGGAATCGCGGCGAAGGAGACGCTCGACATCACCCAGGCCGAGCAGCACTTCCGCGAGGCCCTGCGGGTGGCAAAGCAATGCGGCGGCACTCACTCGCACGCCGCGCGCCTCGCATGCGGACTCCTCGGGGAGCTGTTGTACGAGCGCGGCGATGTCGACGAGGCCGAACGACTCATTGAGGAGAGCTGCCAGCTGGGATCGGAGGGCGGCATCGTCGACTTCATGATCTCGCGATATGTCATCGGCGCACGCATCAAGGCGATCCGTGGTGACCGCGATGCCGCCTCTCGGGTTCTGGACGATGGTGCGCGCGCTGCGGCAACCCTCAGCATCCCCCGGTTGAGGGCCCATGTGGAGAACGAGCGGATGCGACTTGCCCTGCCGCTTGCCGACGGGCCGACGCGAGTCAGGCACGAGGAAGCACTACTGGGCGATGGGCTGAGCGAGATCACTGCTCAGCTCCGCGATGAAACCGAAATTCGCGGACTCCTTGCCGCTCAGCCTGATTTGGCATGCCGACGGGCCCAAGCCTGGGTGCAAAGGCTCCAACACCAGGGGCGCCCAAGGGCATTGCTGCAGGCGAATCGGCTGCTGGTAGTTTGCCTCAGCGCGGCGGGGCGAATCGACGAGGCAAAGCAGACGCTCGCGAGCCTGGCCGCACAGTGCGCCGAACTCGGGCTGGTCCGCTACCTCCTCGATGACGGGCCAGACCTAATTGCGGCGCTCGCCGCGCTCCGCGACGACCTGCACAGCGATCGGTGGAATCCGACGTGGCCGCGGGTACCCTCGGCCTTTCTCGATCGCATTGTGAGCGAGGCGCACCCGGTCAGCTCGGGCGGTGCCGGTCCGCCAGCCCGTCCCGATTAAGCCCCACCGCTGACGTGCCGTTGCGCGGCACGACGGCTCGGCTTCCCACTAGCTTGCCGGCGCGAGCGTGCTTCTCGCGATAGAAGCTGCCGCATAGGGCGCGGCGTTCCCAACTGTTTTCATACCGATTTGCAAATCGGGTCAGCGTGCCTTCAAGGTCCAGTTGGGAAGTTCCGCCAAACGATC
>JAFAID010000105.1 GCA_019236925.1 Mycobacterium sp.
GAGCCACCTAGCCGACGCCGTCCGGACGGGCCGGGCTGTTATCCCCGAATTGCGCGGCAAGCCCGCCTTCGAGTATCTGGCCGACGAGCCGGAACTCGCCGAGATCTTCAATCACGCCATGACAAGTTTTTCCGAACTGTCGATCGCGCCGGTGACCGCCGCCTACGACTTCAGCCCCTACGCCACGATCGTCGACGTGGGCGGCGGGCACGGTCGGCTCCTTGCCGCGATCCTGGCCGCAACACCGAATGCGCGCGGCGTCTTGTTCGACCTACCCCAGGTGGTGGCCGGCGCCCCGGCCCTACTGCGTGAACATCACGCCCACGATCGAGTGCATATCGTCGAAGGGTCGTTCTTCGAACGCGTACCCGATGACGGCGACGCGTATGTGCTCAAGAACGTGATTCACGACTGGCCCGACGATGACGCCGTGCACATTCTGCGCAACGTGCGCGCCGCGGCCCGCACAGGCAAGCGGGTCCTGCTAGTCGAATTCGTTATTCCGAACCACGACCGTGAGTTTCTCGGCAAGTGGCTTGACCTGGAGATGCTGGTCGGTGCAGCTGCGCGTGAACGCACTGCCGCCGAGTACCGCCGACTGCTGAACCGCGCCGGTTTCCAGATGACTCGAGTGGTCGAAACAGCGTCACCCTTCAGCATCGTCGAAGCGATCGCGATCTAGAGCTTGCCTGGCAAAGGGGACCCCCTACAGAAGGATTTGGGCTAGGTATCACGCGCTGAGGGTGTAGGTGTTGCTCCAGAGCCGCCCGCACGCGCCGTCCGGGTCGGGCCGATGGTCGGTAGCGGCGATCCTCAGCATCCCGGTCAAGGCGGTGGCGGGCAGATCAGCGTAGAGGTAGCCGTTGCGGTCCGCGGTGTAAGTGAGGTAGTCGCTGACGTCCTCTCCGGAGCGAGTGATCCTGACGGTCACATCGTGGCCTGGCAGGAAGTCGGCGCCGATGACGATGCCGGCGGGCGTGACGGTGATTGCCGGCGTGGCGGGCGATCCGCCCCGGACGGGGTTGTCAGCTGCAGTAGCGACCATGGTTCCTCCGAAACGCGTTCGTCGCACCGACGGGATACCGGACATCACCCGGTAGATCATCGGCGCAGGTAAAGCTTCTCGAATCGCATACCCGCCGCCCGTCACATGACAAGGTGTCGGTCCGACCAACGGACCGCCGTTCTGGGAATAAGCTAAGAGACGTCGTCGTTCTTTATGTCGTGAACGCGCGCGACGTGAACCGCAAGCTGGCGGAGGAGATCGAGCCCCGCCGGTACCAGACCAACGTCAACCTGGGTCAGCCGCCGATAAAGGCTGCGCAACGGCCAGTGCGCGAGTACGTGACCAACGTCAACTGGCAGGCACGCAAACCGTCCGCGACCGCAGCGCGCCGGACGCCGGCTGCCTGACCGAGTACGGTCACACTTTCAGCGGCTGCGCCGTCTGCCTGATATGACACAGAAAACCCGCATCGAACCGTTGCCTCCGAAACGGGCCAACTGGCTCATCCGCGCCATGTATCGGTACGCCAAGCGGCGCTTCGGGGAGGTCCCCGAGCCGTTCGCCGTCGTCGCGCACCATCCGCGGCTGCTGATTGCCAACGCCGTCCACGAGACCATGCTGCAATCGGCGTCAGGCAAGCTCCCGGCCAACGCTCGCGAGCTGGCGGTGTTTTGGACCGCACGCACGATTGGCTGCTCGTGGTGCGTCGACTTCGGCGCGATGCTGCAGCGTCTCGACGGCCTGGACGTGAAGCGCCTCGCAGACATAGAAAATTACGCAACTTCACCGTATTTCACCGACGATGAGCGGGCCGCCATCGCCTACGCCGACGCGGTGACCACCGACCCACACAGCGTCACCGACGAGCAGGTAGCCGACCTGCGGGCCCGCTTTGGTGAGAGCGGCGTGATCGAGCTGACCTATCAAATCGGCGTAGAGAACATGCGGGCGCGGATGAACACCGCATTGGGCATCACCGAGCAGGGCTTCAATTCCGGTGACGCGTGCCGGGTTCCATGGGCTAGCGACGCGAACGAAACCGCAGCGCAGGGCTAGAGTGGCGGCATGCAGGTCTGGGAGCTGCGGCCGGGCCGGCTCATGGTCGCCGGCGCGTTTTCCGACCTTGCGCTGCACCACCACCCCGCGGTTCAGATCACCGTCGGCGGGCGTGGTCCGTTAACGGTTACCCGGGACGGCGATACGCACGACGGGTGCCGGCTGGTCGTAATCGCCAGCGGAGCGCGCCATGCCGTGCGATCGGATTCGGAATCCGGGGCGGTGACGCTGTACCTGGGGCTACAGACGCCGCAGGGCGATGCCCTGAACACGTTGAGTCGCAACCGCGGTCAGCATCGGGGCATCTGGATCGTCGAAGACGGACAGAA
>JAFAID010000004.1 GCA_019236925.1 Mycobacterium sp.
TCGATGAATAGCTTTGTGGCCGACTTCATCGGCCAAGCCGTGGCCGACAAAGTCGGCAAGGTGTGGGGCCTCGGCTCGGGCACCACGCAAGACCCGGGGCCGTGGGAAGGCGAGCTGCGCAATATGTGGAAGCCGACCCAGCAGGAGAATCTGTGGTTCCACGGCGGCAACTTGCACCAATCACGGCATTACTCGCTTTTTCTCGCCCTGCAACTCAAGGCCCGCTGGGAAGGGATCCCCACGCCGGTATACGGCTTACAACAGGTGCACCACCAGAGCTAGGGTCGGCTCGTGCGCAGGACCATCGACTGGGACGGCGACGCGGTCACGATCATCGACCAGACCGCGCTGCCCGCCGAGTACCGCGTTCTCAGTCTGCGCACCGTCGACGAGCTGATCGACGCGATCCGCCGCCTGGCTGTCCGCGGCGCCCCGGCGCTCGGCGCGGCGGGCGCGCTTGGCGTTGTGCTCGCGGCCCGCGAAGGCGGCGACATCCTGGCCTCGGCCGAACGAGTCGCTAAGGCACGACCGACCGCTGTCAACCTCAGCTGGGGAGTCGCGCGCGCGCTCGAGAAAGTCGACGAGGGCCCCGAAGCCGTGCTCGCCGAAGCGCTGGAAATCCTCGACGAGGACGAACGCCTCAATCGCACCGCATCGGCCCACGCCGCCGAGATCGTCCTCGGAGTCTGCGATCGCCGCCCTTTGCGGCTGCTCAGCCATTGCAACGCCGGTCACCTCGCCACCGTGGCCTGGGGAAGTGCGCTCGGAGTCGTCTGGCACCTTCACGAGCGCGGACTGGTCGAGTCGGTGCTGGTCGACGAGACACGTCCAGTGCTGCAGGGTGCCCGGCTCACGGCATGGGAGCTGGCGCAGGCCGGCGTGCCCTACCGGGTGCAGCCGGATGGCGCCGCGGCGGCGGCGATGGCACGCGGCCTCGTCGACTGCGTGCTCGTCGGCGCCGATCGGATCGCGGTTAACGGCGATGTCGCCAACAAGATCGGCACCTACGGCCTGGCCATTGCAGCGCATCGTCACGATGTGCCGCTCATCGTGGTCGCGCCTTCGTCCACGGTCGACAGTTCGCTCGCCACCGGCGCCGAGATCGTCATCGAGGAACGTGCGCCCGACGAACTCAGGACGTTTCGCGGCACAACGATCACCCCGCCGGACGCCGACGTTTTCAACCCGGCCTTCGACGTGACCCCAGCCGAGCTCATCACCGCCGTTGTCACCGAGCACGGCCGCTACCGGCCAGGCCCGCAGGATTGAGCTGTTGCGTTGGGGCGCAACCGAACCCGACCGATCAGACAGTTCGAACAGCTTCCACGCTGGTCAGATTGGAGCCGATGACGGGAATCGACAGCGTCGCCGCCCGCGCACTTGTGGTTCGGTTGATCTTGAATGAGAACGTCTTCCCTGTCATGTCTTCTCGCTCATGACACCTCAGCCGGCCGCAGCATCCGCCCGCCGACTAGTGCCAAGAGCCAACCGGGTAGCAGTCGTCCGCCCGTGGCCATCACCCGATAGCGCCAATCGGGAACCACCACGGCACGGCCCCGGTCCAGCGCGCGTAGCCCGGCGGCCACGACGGGTTCAGGTTCGGCGAGGTGTCGATAGATCGCGGTGTGCGAGACATCCGATCCGAGCGCATCGACGAATCCGGTGCGGGTCGGCCCCGGGCACAACGCCGTCACGGTGACCCCCGAGCCGCGGGTCTCTGCCCATAGGGCTTGGCTGAGCGACAGCACGAACGCCTTCGAGGCGCCATAGGTCGCTTGATAGGGGCCAGGCTGAAACGCGATCGTGGAGGCGACATTCAAAATGCCGCCGCGACCGCGGGCCAACATGCCCGGAAGCACCGCGTGGGTCAGCCGCACCAGCGCGTCGACGTTGACCGCGACCAGCTCGTGCTCGCGCTCGGCGTCGAGTTCCGCGAACGCGCCGTAGGTGCCGAAACCGGCGTTGTTGACCAGCACATCGATCTCCCGATCCTTTAGATGGTCGATAAGGGCGTCGACGCCGGCCTCTGTGCCAAGGTCGCCGACGACGAGTTCGACATTTTGGTTGACGCGCTGCGCCACCGCGCTCAGTCGAGCCTGATCTCGCCCGGCCAGCACCAACGACAGACCCCGCCGCGCCAGTTGGTCGGCGAAGATTGCGCCCAGTCCGGAACTGGCGCCGGTAATCACGGCCCACCCGGTTTGCTGTTTCGACATTGCTACTCCTCTTAAATTGCTTGATTACCAACAGTTTTCATGCACGGCCGGACCGCCAGGGCGTGGCTGATGAGGCCGATCACCGCGCCGATGATGGGCCAAATCGGCCAGAAATACGCGGCGCCGGTTGTGACGGCGACCGCTGCCCAGACGGTGAGCACGACGACGGTCATCGCGACGAAGGCACCCAGGTGAATGCGCACCCCGCGGCGAGCCGCGGCCGCCCGGGCGGCGCGGCGTCGAGGATCGGCACGCCGGATGCGATCGATCGGCAGATCGGAGAGGAGTTCCTTGAGCCCTCCGGTGGTATGCGTTTGGAACACCGTTTGTACGCGCTGCTCGTACTCATTCAGGTCCAGGTAGCCCTGCGCGAGCGCTTGGCCCAGGCGCGCAGCCGTCTTCTGCCGGTCGTGGTCCCCGGCGCGATCGGTCATGAGTTGCTTGTCCATGTTCTGCCCTTCCGCGCAGATGTGAATGGCATTAACATAGCTGACAATGTTAATGTCGTCAACATGGTACGCAAGGCTACTGTGGCGCGTCGTGACAGCTACCACCACGGCGATCTGAAACGGGCGCTGACCAGCGCGGCGCTGTCGCTGGTGGCCGAGAAGGGGCCGAAAGGCTTCACCCTGACCGAGGCGGCACGGCGCGCGGGGGTCAGCGCGGCGGCCCCGTATCGGCACTTCGCCGACAAGGCCGAACTGCTGGCCACCGTCGCCGAACAGGGATTCCGCGAACTGCACGCCGATCTGTCCGTAGCCGCCGAAGCCGCATCGGAGCCGATGGCCCGAGTGATCGAACTCGGCCGCACTTATGTGCGCTGGGCCGTCGCCCATCCGGACCACTACCAGGTCATGTTCGGGGCCGAGAACATCAAGGCGGACCGGCCGAGCCTGGTGGTCGCCGCCGAGCAGGCGTTCGGCGACCTGCTCGACGCGATCAGGAAGTGCCAGGAGGCGGGGATCGTCGATGGTGCTGACCCGCGCCAGATCGCCGCGCCGCTGTGGTCACTGGTGCACGGCGTCGCCTCCCTTGCCATCGGTGGCGAGCTGCGCGCTGTGGGCATTCAGCAGGACCCGGAGGCCATGATCGCTGGCGTCGTGGCCCAACTGCTTGGCTAGGCCACGTTGGCCACCGCAATCTGCTGAGTCCCGATCCGCCGACCTTTGGCGCTGATCGCAGTGGAGCCGATGACGGGAATCGAACCCGCGTATTCAGCTTGGGAAGTCGAGGTCTGCCTGCGAGGCGCTATTCAGGCATGAATCGCGCTCGTCCATTACCCGCAAGCCAGTCCCGCCCGTCATGGCATCGCCTCGGCCCACGCGATTTGCCCGTCGAACTCAAGCGTTCTCGCCATGTCGCGGCAGCGATCCCGGAAGTCCGCATAACCCGCGGCATCGCCGTTTGCCCGCGCCAGTAAAGCTTGTAACCGCAAGAGCCAGATGTCGCGCAGCACATTGTCGTCCGCGGGCAGGCGTGCCAGGCGGTCGATTGCGGCCTTGGCTTCCAGGACGTCACTCTCGGCGCCGCGATCGAGCAGTGTCTCCACCAGAACACCCGTCGCAGGAACGCCCCACGCCAGCAGTCGTCCCTCGCGGAAAAGATCGCCGACGGCGGCGCGCATGAGCGGCATGGCGTCATCCCGATCTCCGCCCCTAGCCCTCTCACGTGCCAAGTACACGTTGACGATCGGTAAATCGCAGAGGTTGTGTCCCTGGCGTCGTAGCAGTTCGCTCACTTCGGCCAGGAGCTGCTGTCCGCGGTCACGCTCCGCAGCCGCTTGGCGGTGCACCAGCGCAATTCCGAGCGTCATCCGGGCGAAGGCCAACGCGAAGTCAACACCAGATCGTTCGGCATTCTGTAGGGCATCCTCGATCTCGCGCACCGCGTGATCGTCGGGCCTCAGCACGCCATAGGGTATTCCCGGGAAGTAGGCGTAGGTGACCACCGTGGCGTATGACAGGGCGTCGGCGCTGCGGGCCATGGCCAGGCCGTGCCGTAGGTCGTCTCGCCATCCGGGACGGCCGAGGAAATAACGGGCAATAGCTCGCGACGACAAGGCGAGCGCTAACGGAGATCCGAAAAGGAAGTAGCCTTTAGACGGATCGTCGTTGGCCAGATCGATGACCCTTTGCGACCACCGCAGCACGTCAGGCCACTCGGCGTTTTCAATCTTGGCGTAGATCACCGGCAAGGACAGCCCCACCGTCAAGGTTGGATCGCCAACCGCCTCGGCGAGGGCCATGGCCTCGGATGCCAGCTGCGACGCCTCCCGCATCCGGGCCTGAAACGCGTCATCCATTACTAGCCCTGCCATTCCGATGGCCAGTGACGCCTTGTCCCCGGCCGCGTCGCACAACGCACGCAATTCATCGAAGCGGGCGCCGGCCACGCTCACATGGACTCGCCAGGCGATCCCGCACAACATGGTGCGAGGAGCAATGCGCATTCCTGCTCGGTTGGGGTCATCGGCGGGTAATGCGTCGGCGATGTGGACCGCACGCTCCCAACTCAGTCGCGCGGCGGCGATGTCGCGGTTGGTGGCCCATGCCGCGGCCCGCATGTGCCAGCCGTAGGCGGCGCGCAGATCGCCGGCGGCCTCGAGGTGTTCAGCGATCAGCGCAGCGTTGGCTTCTACCGATTCGGGTTGGCGGGCTTCGATAGTGGCGGCGAGCCGCCGGTGCATCTGGGTGCGATCGGACTTGAGCTGCGATTCGTAGCACACGGTGCGGATGAGTGGGTGATGAAACCCATACTCGGCGCCGCCGGTGAACCTGACTTGATCGACTAATTCGGCTTCCACCAGCTCATCAAGTACCGGCTCAATACCGAGGGAGGCCAGCAGATCGGGACTGAACCGCGATCCGATCACCGCCGCCGCGCCGAGGGTCTGCTTGGCGCCCATGCCGAGGCGGTCAATGCGCGCGGCGATCGCGGCCTGCAGCGTGGCGGGCACCCGCACCGCAGCCACCGCGGTGTGGCAGACATAGCTGCCGCGCTCGCCCTGCAGCACGGCGCGCTCAGCCAGCTCGCGCACGATCTCCTCGGCGAAAAACGGGTTACCGCCCGCGCGTGCGGCGATCATCTCGCCGACCGCACGAACCGACGGGTTAGCCCCGAGCAGCTCATCAATCAACGTCGCGGTTTCCGCATCGGTCAGCGGCGCCAGGGCAAGCGTCTGAGCGCCGGGCAGGTGCGCCAATATTCCGCGATACTCCGGCCGATACGTGGTGATAACCAGGGAGGGTGTCTGCGGGATCACGGCGTGGAAATCGGCCAGCATGGATTCGCTGACCTCATCGATCCAATGGATGTCTTCAATGATGAACAGCGCCGATTGGGTGCGAGCCAGCTGGGTCGCGTTGATCAGCCCGGTCAAGCGCCGTCGCCGCGCATCGGGATCAATGTTGGGCAGCGCGGCCTCGGGGTCGGCGATGCCCACCAAGTCATCCAGCAGCACCAAATCCTGGGGGTCGGCATCGGTTGGAACCTGGGTGCGCGCACGTGCCCGCGCGGTCTGCGGGTCCAGACCACTGATCCCGCCAACCGCCCTCAGCAGCCCGGTCACCACCGTAAACGCGATGTCGCTGGCGTGCGCTTCGCAGTGGGTGGAAAAGACCTCAACACCGCGCTGCTTGGCCAGCTCCATCGCCTCAAAGACGAGGCGGCTCTTCCCGATGCCCGGCGGCCCAGCAATATTAACCACACATCCGCGCCCGCGGACGGCTCGATCCAGCCTGGCCTCGATGGTGTGCAGCTCTACCTCGCGCCCCACCAGAGTGGACCGCACGGCCGTGGCGGGCTCGCGCCGCGCAGCCACCCCGCGCAGCCGGCGCGCCCGCAGCGGTTCAGTGGCGCCCGTGATGCGCACCAGCTGTGGTTCATCAACCACCGCCGTGTCCTCGACCAGCCGAGCGGTGGATTCGGAGAGCATCACCGCGCCCGGCGGTGCCACCGATTCCAACCGCTGGGCCATCCAGACCGCAGTGCCCACAGCGGTGTAACCCAAGCCGCCCGAGCCGAGCTCACCGGCGATCACCTCACCCGAATTCAGGGCCACCCGCAGCTGCAGTTTGACACCGTCGCGGGCATCGACCTCCACCGCCAGCCGCGCCGCGTCGTCTTGAATCCCCAACCCCGCCAGACACGCCCGAAAAGCGTGGTCCTCCAACGCAGCCGGCGCCCCGAACACGGCCATGATCCCGTCGCCGGTGAATTTGTCGACCGTCCCGCCGAAACGCCGCACCACCGCCGACGCGCGGGTGACAAGCTCGGTCATGATCTCGCGCAACCGCTCAGCACCCACCACCGCCGCGATGTCCATCGAATCCACCACATCGGCGAACAACACCGTCACCTGCTTGTACTCCGCGGCCGGGTGAGACGCTGCGGCCGACGCCCTGGCCCTCGGATCCGGCCCGGCCCCCGCCACCGACACCGCCGCGCTGGCCGCCGCTGCCGGCCCTGGCGCGACTGTTGCGGCGCGGTGGGGACCTGATGGGCTGCCATGCAGGGCCATATCGTCGACGGGCAGGCCATGGTGGGCTTGGGCGTGTTGGAGCAGCTCGCCGAGCAGCTGGGCCGTCGGTCGATCCTGGGGGTTGCGGGCCATCGCCTGCTCCACGATGGTGGCCACATCATCGGGGACCTGCTGGTCCCGCAGATCAGGCAGCGGCTGCTGGGCGATCCGCGCAAACTGCGCGAAAATCTCCTCGCCGTAACGGCGTTCAAAGGCCGCATGCCCGGTCAAACCACAAAACAGCGTCGCCCCCAACCCGTAGACGTCGGAGGCCGAGCTGGGCGGATCACCGGTAATGATTTCCGGGGCGGTAAAAGCCGGTGAGCCGATGAAAAACCCGGTCGCGGTCTTAAACCCACGTCCGGCGGTGCGGGCGATGCCGAAATCGCATAACGCCGGTTGCCCGTAGTCGGTCAGCAAGACGTTGGCCGGCTTCACATCACGGTGCACAATGCCCAGCCGATGCGCCGAGGCCAACGCCGCCGCCATCTTCACCCCCACCCGCAACACCTCATCAACCCCCAGCACCCCCAGCTGGGCGATGCGCTCCTGCACACTGCCCTGCCCACAGTAGGGCATCACCAAAAACGGTTGACCACCGGCGATTTCGCCGACCTGCAGCACCGAAACGATGTTGGGATGCCCGGTCAATTGAGCCATCGCCTGCTGTTCACGGACAAACCGGGCCCTGTTATCCTCCAACTCCACGGTGAGCACCTTGACCGCCACCGACCGCCCCAACCCGACCTGCTGGCAGCAATACACCACCCCAAACCCCCCTCGACCTACCTCCACCGCATCCACAAACCCCGCCACAGCCAACTCCGCGACAACCCCGCCGACAGCGGGCTGCGCCGAAACCGAGCCAGCCGGCTCATCGAGGTCATATTGGGTTTCACCTGGGTCGGGCTGCGTCCCACCCACGGCAGCTCGATCAGCATCCATCACCGGGCCTCCAGCCGCTTAACTGTACCCTCACCTGCTAAAACCCACATCTCAAACAAAACCCCAAAAAATCCGCCATATCGGCGATCGCCCGCCCATGTCGCCACCGATAAATCACCGATAAATAAGCCACGAACTCGACGCGGCCGTGGTTCGGTGATCGTGTTGTTCGGCTTTCCCGGTCAGGGGCACCACACCGCTCTCGGTTATGGCCAGCATTGCGCCGATTGCGCGACAAGATTTGCCGACCGGTGGCAACCGACACCCCTGTGGCCGGGCCGGTTCCGACGACAGTGTCGGACGGGGCGTGCTGGCGTGCAACG
Source organism: Mycobacterium sp. (assembly GCA_019236925.1). Lineage (GTDB taxonomy): Bacteria > Actinomycetota > Actinomycetes > Mycobacteriales > Mycobacteriaceae > Mycobacterium. The sequence goes on from JAFAID010000004.1 coordinate 8,004, forward strand.
CATCAAAGTATCGCGAGCGCGCCTCGGACGCCCAGTGTCGCCGCCAGCGAAACTCTCTGGGCGATGGTGGTGGTTCCCCTCACTGGGCAGGATGCAGTTCCGCCAGCAGTCGGAACGGATGTTGTGGTCGCGTTCGCGGGCGGAGATCCGGGATACCCGTACGTTCTGGGCTCTGTCCTCCAAACCTTGGGTGCAGACGCGTGGGACGAGCGGGAAGGCTTGCTTGAAGTTTATCTCGACGCGCGGCTGTGCCGGTCCGGGCCGGTTAGCAACGAACTTGCACTCAACTTCATTGCCAAACATGTGTTGGGCCTGCCAGCACACACCTAAGCCAGTTATCTTGGGTTGCAATCGAATTGCGCCGGTAACAATCGGGGGTGGGTGGAGCGAGCCAGCCGACCCCACCAGCGTGACATTGGCATTTGCTAGAAACCAGACAGCGGCCGTGGTTTCCGAACGGTGTGCCCGTGATCAACCACCGAAAGGCTGCCATCTTAGGGATGGGATCGCTGAAGCCGTTGGCCCGTGGTCGTCGATGACGCGATCGTCGTCCGCCCGCAGGGACACTGACGTGCGCCTTCGACCACCGAATCGCAAACCGCGCGAAGGTCGCGCAGTTGCTCGGTGGGCTCCGCCAACTCGTCGAGTCACCGGAGAAGGCTCTGCTCGACCTGTAAAGACCGCGCGCGGAGTGATCACTTTCATTGTGCTGGCCATGACCTTCCGGTAAGCTTTCGCGGCCGCCTGGCGGTCGACGGCCATACCCCACCACCTAACTGGATGATCACGCGTGAGCCCAAAATCCAGCCGTGGACTGCGTTGCCGATCCAATACGAACCCGACGTACACCCGTTTTCTGGGCGTCGATGCTGTCCCGTCGGCGCCCGGTGTCTGCGGACCATGGCGCGGGTAAATGCGAGCAAACACGCCCGCACCGATCAACTTACTTACGGGAGGGCCGCCGCCGACCACGAACGCCGACACGCGTGGCGACCACCAGAACCACCGTCCGAGCAGGACCACTATCGACGGCACGACAAACGCCCGCACGACGAGGGTGTCGATGAGGAGCCCGACGCCGATGGTCGATCCCACCTGCGCGATGCTGAGCACATTGCCACCGAGCATCGCGAACATGGTTATGCCGAAAACGATTCCGGCGGTGGTGACCACGCCGCCGGTCCCGCCGAATGCCCGGATGACAGCCGTCTTAAGTCCGGCGTGTGCCTCTTCCTTCAGCCGCATGACCAGCAGCAGGTTGTAGTCGGCACCGACGGCCACCAACGCGATGAAAGCGAACGCGGGAACCGCCCAATGCAGCTCGCGTCCGAGCAGGTCTTGCCAGACGAGCACGCTGGCACCGAGGGCGGAGGCGTACGAGAGGACCACCGTTGTCACGACCACTACCCCGGCGACTAGGCTGCGCAGCATCAGCAAAGTAATGAGGAAGATCAGCGTCAGCGCCACGATCGCGAGCAGCCGGTCACCATGGTCGACGAATGTCCGCAGATTGGCGGTGGCCGAACCCACCCCAGTGATGTGAACCGCCGGTTTTACCAGGGTGCCGTCCTTGGTCGCCTCGCCTACCGCCTGTTCGATTTCGGCGGAGCGGCGCGCGCCGTCGGAACCCCAGGCATCGCCGTCACCGTAAACCAGCAACCGGGTCGCGTGACCGTCAGGTGAGAACAGCATCTGCGCGACCTCGCGGAACCGCGGGTCGGAAAGTGCGCTCCGCGGCAGGTAAAACCCGCCGGACCCGGTTCCCTGGAAGTCGGCGCCGAGCTCGGCCAGGTGGTGGGTCATCTGGCGCAACTGGGGCTCGATCGAGTCCACAACCCGGCCGAGTTCGGTCAGCGACGCCCGTATCGTCGGGACCGCCTCTGCTGCGCTGGCGAGCGCCGCGGTGGCGTCCGCGGATCCGTCGCTGAGTTGGGTTGCACTGTTGGATAAGGCATTGGTACCGCGCATGACGCCGTCGACCGGGTCGACCAGCTTAAGCATCGGCGCACACAGAAGATTATCGGGGCAGTTGGGAATCGTATCGATGAAGTGTCGCAGCGGGTCCAGGTAGCCGGACACCGTGTCGATATTGTCGTGCAGTTGCTGCATCCCCGACCGCATGGTTTTGGTGCCCGTGCCAACTTCCCGCAGCCCCTCCGCCCCGCCGGTCAACCCGCGCTCGAGCTGATCGACAGCGCCAGCGAGGCCAGCCAGTGTCGAACGCACCGTCTTGATCGACTCCAAGCTCGGGGAATCGGCGCTGGTGTCAAGTTGGTCGCCGATGACGCCGGCCTGGTGGGTCAGGGTCGCCTCGTATAGGGGAGTCCCCGCCGGGCGGCTGACGGACTGGACCGACCGCACCCCCGGGATGGCCAAGATCTGCTGGCTCACCCGGTCGATGGCGATCAAGCCGGCGGGGCTGCGCAGATCGTGATCTGCCTCGATGAGCACGATTTCGGGCAGCAGCTGATTCCGCGGAAAGTGGCGATCCATCGCCTGATAGCCCCGACTGGATTCGGTCGAGCCGGGTTGCGCGGTCAATTCTTTGAAACCCGCCCGCATGCCCAGCAGCGGCAACGTGCAGACCACTAGCGCTGCCGTGGCGGTCACCAGGATCAGCGCCGGCCACCGCGCAACGGCGGTACCCACTCGCCGCCAGCGTCGATTGTTGAGCGATCGGCGCGGCTCCACCCCGCCGAACTGGGCGGCCAGCGCGATCAGTGCCGGCATCACCGTCAGGGAAGCCAGCATCGCAAGTAGGATCCCGATGGCACAGGGAATCCCAGCGCTGTGCAGCGTGCCGACCTTGGTGAGGGTCAGGCAGGACAACGCCGCGGCGATCGTCGTGGCGGAGGCTATGATCACCGGCGCGACCTTGCGGTAGGCGCCTGCCAGCGCAGGCGCGACATCGACACCGCTGCGGCGATTCTCGTGATAGCGCCCCAGCAGGAAAATCGCGTAGTCGGTTCCCGCGCCCAGAACCATTGCTGCCATCAGCGCTGACGAGAAGATCGAAACCTCGATGATGCCGCTTGCACCTAACGCGGCGACTACCGGTCTGGCGACTGCCAGCGATAAGCCCACCGTGATCAGGGGCAGGGCGGCGGTGACAGCCGTTCGATAGACCGCGAACAGCAGTAGCGCTATCAGCGCCACGGTGGCGACGGTGATCTTGATCAGCTGTGAATCCAGAGTGCGGAATTCGTCGACAAGGGATCCGCCAGGACCGCTGACATAGAGTCGCAGACCTCCGGGGGGCGGCCGCTGGACGATCGCCGAGCGCACGGCGCTGACGGAAGCGTCGGCCGTGGCGCTGCCCAGTTGCCCCGACAACCTAAGCAACAGATACACCGCACGACCGTCGGCGCTTTGGCTTATCGGAGCGGTCAATGGAGTGGACCACAGGTCCAGCATCGATTCGACGTGGGCGCGATCCGATCGCAGCGCCGACACCATGCCCCGGTAGTAGCTGCGGTCGGCCTCGCGTAATGGGTGGTCGCTCTCGAACACCACGTACGTCAGGTTATCGCCGGTGGAATCGCCGAATAGCTGGCCTATTCGGACAGCGGCGACGTCGGCCGCGGCGTCGGCTGGGAGGAAGGACGGTGCATGCTCATGGATGACGCGCTCCAACTGAGGAATAGTGAGATTACCCGCGGCTGCCAACAGAACCCAGAGCCCAATCACCACAACTGGATAGCGGCTGCAGAGACCAAAGAAGCGGCGGATACCGGCGAACCCCGGCGTCTGCTGCGTGCTATGCGCCTCTCCGAACTGAGAACTCCAGCGAGCGCTTATGGAACGGAAAAGCTCAATCGCAGGCCTCATGGCGCACTCCTTAATCGTGAGTGGCCCCGGGGCCGTGACGGTTGCCCGCCTGCCGCGGCTGACGACTGACCGCGGCTGCTTGCCATTACATTTTCATAACAAAGGCAGATCACTCTGTCAGCGGGCCGATGCCAAAACATAGGGATTTTTGTGAAAGACCATAGGGGCTTCTTATGACAACTGCCGATGTGTCGAAGAACCGGGCTAGGTACCCTTTTCCGGGGTCGGCGCGGCGGTGGTAGCACACCGCCTGGCCAGCCTGACATGAATTCCAAAGTGGTCGTAGGGCAAAGGCGGGACGAATCTGTCGTGGCGGCGCAGCCCCTCTATCAGCACACTCATGCTCGCAACACTCGCCCGCACCCGATCCAACTCGGGCGCGCGTCAAGCGCAGACGTCATAGCGAGCGACCGCATAAGGCAAGCGGCCACGCGTTGCAGCCCGGTACAACGCACTCATGACGGCTGGCGGCCAGCCGCTTCTCCGGAAGATGTCAATTTGCGCGCGGAAACGATAACGTGAATCCAGCTGCTCGATGTTGGTCGGCCGGCGAAATCACCATGCGAATTTCGCCTTGCCGGCCGTCTGCTTCAGCGAGGAGAGACGTTTGGCGTTGCGCAGCATCCATGGGCTGCAATAGTCCGTGACGAAGGCGACCGGGCCGCCGCCCGCCGTGAAGCAGTCTGCGATGCGGAGAAGAGTGCGTTGCACCCTAACGCCAATGAACGCCACGTCAGACGATCTGAGACAAGAACCGATCAAAAGAGACAACGCTGCAAACGTTAGTTTTGAGGGGAGGGGTGGGTGAAAATCTCTGCTGGGATCACCTCGCTACCGTTACCCGGGCTTTCTTTTGTCGGCACGAGTTTTCGAAAAATAATGGAGCCGTGTTCTTGTTTCGTCCCGGACGCACCACACCCCCCTTAGGGGTGTTTGGGCGGCACGGCGGACGGCTACGTTGAGCTGTGGTTTTATCCGTCCCCGAGATCTGTCGTCCCGTCATGCGCGGACGAGCGGCGGGCCTTGAGTGCCGCGCCGAGGACGTCGTTGCGGAACTTGTAGTTGTTGACGCGCAGGATGTTTCGGGCGTCGTCGCGGCTGGAATTGAGCGGGACGTTGAGTCTGTCCAAGGCCTCGATGCATTCGGCTTCCTTGCTGCGGTCGACGACGGGAAGGTGGCACGTCGGGGCGGCATGGCGGCGCAGGCTGATCTTCTCGGGGTGGCTTAGACCACGCCCCTTGTCCCGGATTAGCGTCACGTCGTTGTTGCCGGTGCGCTTCATGATCTAGGCCACGTCAATGTCATCGCGCTTTGCCCACAACCTCGCGCACCCTTGCTGGCATCGTGGCCCTGATTGTCAAGGCGTAGCACTGTGCGACACTGCCGGCGCAGCGGAATCATATTGTGGTTGTAAAGGTTTCGCCAGGTGTCGGCACTGTCCTCTTTACCTTCGACGAGCCGGGAAATGGTGTCCAGGATGATCAGCCGCGGTTCATACTCTGTTGCTGTCAGGGCAAGCCTTCGGCCTCCTTCGGGCGTATCCAGCGGCGGTAGGTCTGGGAATAGGAAGTAGTGGAGCGGGTGCCCCAACAGCTGCGCTGGGGGTGTCCAATGCGGCGCAGCCGGTCCGCCAACTCCGCTTCGGGGTTCTCCATGTACTGCGACGGGGTCGCGGGGCGGGTGACCGAGCACCGACGTGCCTTGCGCTCGTTCGAACACCTTCGAACGGTCTTGCCGCAGGTCAGAACTGGAGCCGATGACGGGAATCGAACCCGCGTATTCAGCTTGGGAAGCTGATGTTCTGCCATTGAACTACATCGGCGCGGTTGCTTGGGAAGGCTAGCACCCAGCGTCACCTCGTTCATCAACATCGCGAGCGGCAGTCGAGCGGATACGCTCGTCGCGTGGTGCGTCCTGGAAGCTGGATCAGGCTTGCGGGTGAAAGTCCTGCCCCGGTAGGCACCGGAGCGCCGGGTAGCAGGCCCCGGTTCGTCGTCGAGAGGTGGCGGGCTAAGCGGGGTGTCAAGAGCCTCTTCGGAGGGAGCAAGTG
>JAFAID010000043.1 GCA_019236925.1 Mycobacterium sp.
CTACGTGATCGAGCTCGCCGACCGCGGCTGGCAAGCGGCCTGCCGGTCGAATCCGGCACTTGCTAAAGGGCTTTCGACTCATGACGGTGCGCTGCTGTCCCAGCGGGTCGCTACCGACCTGGCGCTGCCGTTCACCAACCTTGGCGAGCTGCTGGCCTGACCCGACAGGCGCGTGCTAGACAGACCGCGTGACCTCACTTGCCGATGACACCCGGTGGATGGATGCGGTCGACCAGGCCGCTTTGGTGAAAAAAGGCGACGTGACGCCGCTCGAGTTGCTCGAGGCGGCGATCGAACGCATCGAGCGCATCGACCCCGTGCTCAACGCGGTGATAATCCGCTGGTTCGATCACGCCCGCGCCACAGCGCGGGCCGAGCTGCCGGACGGGCCGTTCCGTGGCGTTCCGTTCCTCATCAAGGACTTGTTCGCCGGTTATACCGGTCAGCGCATCAGCAACGGCAACGTCGCGTTCAAAAACGCCAAGGTGATCTCGGACGCCGATACCACGTTGGTCACCCGCTACCGCGACGCCGGTTTGGTGATCGCCGGCCGGACCAACACTCCCGAGCTCGGAAGCGTTCCGACCACCGAACCGCTCGCGTGGGGCGCGACTCACAACCCGTGGGACGTCAATCGTTCGCCCGGCGGATCCAGCGGTGGTGCGGGCGCCGCCGTCGCCAGCGGCATGGTCCCCGTCGCGCACGCCAGCGATGGCGGCGGCTCCATCCGAATTCCCGCTTCGTGCTGTGGGCTGGTTGGCCTGAAGCCCAGCCAGGGCAGGACCACGCTTGGTCCGATTCGCGACGAAACCGGGCTGTCGGTTGAGCTTAGCGTGAGCCGTACCGTGCGCGACACCGCGGCGCTGCTCGACGCTGTTCGTGGACCCGGCATCGGCGACACGGTGATCGCGCCTGCTCCGTTGCGCCCCTACGTTGACGAGGTCGGTGCCGACCCGGGCCGGTTACGCATCGGCCTGCTCGACCACCATCCGCAAGGCGGAGCCGTCGCTGCTGAGTGCACAGCGGCCGCGCGGTCGGTTGCCACGTTGCTCGAATCCTTCGGCCATACGGTCGAACCAGGATGGCCCGCAGCACTCGAGGACCCGACAGTGATCTCGCACTTCGGAGCGCTGTGGAGCACGAACATCGGCGTTAGCCTCCGGCGGTTCGAGGAACAACTCGGACGACCCCTCGCCGAGGACGAATTCGAACCCACGAACCGCGTACAGGCCAAGTACGCCAAGCACCTCAGCGCCGTCGACTATGCGCTTGCGCTCGCGGCTATCGCCCAGTTTCGCCGCGCGCTCCAGTCCTGGTGGGCCGATGGCTGGGATCTGTTGCTCACACCGACGCTGGCCGAGCTTCCGCTGCCGCTGGGCACCATCGCCAACAACCCCGATCACCCGATGGATGCCATGGAACGCTCGGGCCGGTTCGTTCCGTTCACCCCGCCGTTCAACTTGAGCGGCCAGCCCGCGATCAATGTGCCCGTTGAGTGGACCGAGGATGGGCTGCCGGTCGGGGTGCAGTTGGCGGCCGCGTATGGCCGCGAGGACGTCCTGCTTCGAGTGGCCAGCCAACTGGAAATGGCTAAGCCGTGGGCACAACGCACGCCCGACGTGTGATGCGCCGACGACGATATGACCGGCGCGTTAGACGTCGCCGAGCATCTTGACGATGTCTTTCGCGGGCCCGGTGCGCGCCTCTCGGTACGCCGTTCCCGCCCATAGGTTCGTGCCGTGCGGGTCTTCCAACGCGACCGAGGCCTTCCGGATCGGCGAGGTCATCTGGTTGACTTCGGGATAGCCCAATGGCGCTATGTTGTCGAAGAGCCGGGTGAAGTCGTTCTCCAGACCGCGCGCATAGCGGCCCGAGAAAGCCCGAGTGACAACGGTTTTGATGAACTCCGGATGCTGCAGCGCGGCGCGGTGTGCGGCGTTGGTGCCGGCTTCGTCGCTGAGCAGTAATGAAGTGCCGATCTGGGCGGCCACCGCTCCCCTGTTCAGTACGGCGGCCACATCGTCGGGGGTGCCGAGTCCGCCGGCTGCGATGAGCGGGACGTCGTGGGCGCTGCGGATCTTGGCAAGCAAATCGTGCAACGACTCTGTACCCGGTTCCATGTCCGGCGCGAAGGTGCCGCGATGCCCACCGGCGTTCGGGCCCTGGACGACCAGCCCGTCCGCACCGGCGGCCAGCGCCACTCCGGCTTCGTAGGCCGACGTCACGGTGATAAAGAGGAGCATTCCCAGTGCGCCGAACCACCGCAAGACATCTGGCGACGGGGCACCAAAGGTGAACGACACCATCTCGGGCCGTAGGTCGGCCAGCACTTCGAGCTTTTGCCCAAAGCCGTCGTCGTCACCGAACCGGGGATAACCGATCTCGACCCCGTAGTGCTCGGCAAGCTCATCGAGCGCGTCCGCATAGTGGTCCAGCGCATGGACGTCGGCGACGCTGGGTTGCGGCACAAACAGGTTGACGCCGAGCGGGCCGGTGGTCGCGGCGCGCGCGGCTGCAATGTCCTCGGCGAGGCGCTCTGCACTGATGTAGCCGCTGGCCAAGAAGCCAAAGCCGCCGGCGTTCGACACCGCCGCCGCCAGCGCCGGCGTTCCCGG
>JAFAID010000077.1 GCA_019236925.1 Mycobacterium sp.
GAAGTTCTCAACCTACTGATAGAGGTCTTGGAACTGCGCGCCGCTGACCCCCGCCAGAAAGAGATGCGGGACGCCTACCTGTCGTGGCTCAGCTTGCCCCAGGATGCCCACGTGCTCGAAATCGGTTGCGGCACTGGAGCTGTAGCGCGTGACGTGGCTACGAGGCCCAACGTCGGCGACGTGGTCGGTTTGGACCCATCGCCCGTCTTTTTGGCCAAAGCACGGGAACTTGCGACCGGAATACCAAATCTCGACTTTGAGGAGGGCGACGCGCGTGCGCTCCCCTATGAGGACGACCGGTTCGACGCCGTTATTTTTCACACCTGCTTGTGCCACGTACCGGACCCGCCGATGGCACTGCAAGAGGCCTACCGTGTCCTTCGCCCCAACGGTCAGTTAGCGGTCTTCGACGGCGACTACGCGACTACGACATGTGCCGTCGGCGACCATGACCCGCTACAGGCGTGTGCAGATGCCGCGATAGCCGCCTTCATCCATGACCGCTGGTTCATACGTCGGCTGCCGGCGCTCGCGCGGTCTGCCGGCTTCCGGATCGAGCGATTTGACAGCCACGGCTACGTACAGACGGAATCTCCCGACTACATGCTTACCTTGATTGATCGCGGAGCCGACGCGCTGGCGAACGCGAGACGTATAGATGCGATGCTCGCCGATGGCCTCAAGAGAGAAGCGCGGCGCCGCGCGGACACCGGCGAGTTCTTTGGATTCATCGCTTTTGCCAGCTTGATCGCCCGCAAGATCAGTGTGGCGACGGGCGCATCTATGTAGCTTGACCTGTACAGCCGTTGCAGATTGGGGCGACGACGACAAGGCGGAGCTCGGAAGCGGATCACCTACCAAACAAACGGCGCCAGCCGGTAGCGCACGTGTTGCGTGTATTCGGCGTAGCCGGGGAGATCATCCCGAAGCAGCTTCTCCTCGTCGAAAATTCGCCAGACCAGGGTAGCGATGAGACCGACAACTGCCAGCAGACCCCACCACGAGCCGAGTGCTAGCGGCATGCCCATCGCCATGACCACGGCGGCGGCGTACATGGGGTGGCGCACGATCGCATACGGCCCGGTCGAGATAACGGTCTGCCCTTCAACAACCTCGACGTTCGAGCCGCCGTACGTATTCGCGCGAAAGACCACCAGCACGACGAAAAGCCCGAGCCCGACGAGCAGATCGCCAACGACGGACACGATCGGTGGCACGTGTGACCACCTGAATCGGTGATCCAAACCAGAGACCACCCAGAGCGCGTTAAAGCTCAGGATCTCCAACGAGGCGATTGCGCGTTGGGCCGGTCGTTGTTCCCACTTTCGGCGTCGCTGTAAAAGCGCCGGGTCGTTGATACCGAGGTACATGCCCATCACATACACGCATACGGCCCAGACGATGAGGAAGACCCATGCCTGCCAGTAGCGGATCGTCCAGGCCGGGATAAAAATCAGTGCGGCCAAGATAATGACCTGGGCCATCGTCCACAGCAGCATCTGAGCGGCGACCTTGCTCGGACCCATGGAGTGCATTCTCTCGCATTCGCGGGCTGCCGATGTCCGCGGTCAACCCAATCCGTCGGCCAGCGGCCAAACCGCCGGGGACTCGGGTCTCGATAATGTGCGGCGTCAAGAGATCGGTGATCAGGCGACATATTGCGCACCGCAATGCCGCTGCCCAGACGCGAACCCTAGCTGCCGCTAGACGGCCATGGCTGGTGGAGCGGCGTGCCTGCGTCACGCTCGCCGGGTTGTCTGACTCACCCGATGCCGGGGTGCAGTGGCTCATCGCCGAGCCTCTCGGCGACTCCGTGACTGATTCAATCCCAGTATCGCGCACCAGGCGTAGACGCAGCTCAAGGCCTATTTTTCGGGCACCGCTGCGGCGGGTGTGAACTCGTCGTGAACTCCCGAAATTCGCTCCCCCGAGGGGACAATCGCACCATGAGGGCCGCCGCGACGCCCACGCCCACGCTGACCTGGAAGCCGATCCACGGCGGCTTCCGGGGAACCAGCGCTCCTGCTGCTCGGCGGCGAACGCACCTTCGAGGGCGAGTGCGAGCCGGTGGTCGATGGGGTCGATCGAGGTGTCGGCCTTGGCGCGGCCAGCGCGGGCCGCTTCATCGAGACTCATCGGTGTTTACCTCCGAGGGGTGGGTTCCAGCGGGGCGGCGCGGGGTAACACTGGACGGGAATCTTGGTGTCGACCCGGGTGTACAGCACCCGTAGCTCGACGGCCAGGCTGGGAAACCTGTAGAACTGGCAACGGTCTGCGAATTGACTGTGTAACACCGCAACCGGCTCCTAGACTTTGCCGGATGGAGACCGACTATGTCGTGGTAGGGACCGGTTCGGCGGGTTCGGTTGTTGCCAGCCGGCTCAGTGACGATCCGGAAGTTCGGGTCACCGTGCTGGAGGCCGGTGGGTGGGACAAGAACAAGTTCATTCACATCCCGGCCACATTCACCGTCAAACTGTTCCGCAGCGAGGTGGACTGGGACTACCTGACCGAGCCGCAGAAGGAGCTCAACGCGCGCCAAATCTATTGGCCGCGGGGAAAAGTGCTCGGTGGAACGTCGTCGACAAACGCGATGATGTGGGTTCGTGGGTTTGCCGCCGACTATGACGAGTGGGGCGCGCTGGCCGGGCAAGAGTGGGACTTCGCGCACGTAGCGGAATACTTCGAACGCATCGAGCATGGTCCGCTGGTGTTCTCCCACCAGCGCAGTCCGCGCAGCTCGACCGCGGCCTGGCTCAAAGCGGCCGAGCAGTGTGGGTACCGGATCGAGCAACCCAATCAAGCGGCCCCGGAAGGCTTTTGCCAAACTATCGTCAACCAGCGCCGGGGTGCCCGCTGGAGCTGCGCCGATGCCTACCTCAAGCCGGCACTGCGGCGAAAGAACCTGACACTGCTGACGGAGGCCACCGCCACCCGTGTGCTGTTGGATGGGACGCGCGCCATTGGGGTCGAATTCGACCACGCCGGGCAGCGGCAGCTGGTGCGGGCGGGTCGCGAGGTGGTGCTGTGCGGCGGCGCCGTCAACAACCCGCAGTTGCTGATGCTCTCCGGCATCGGGGATCGCGACCAGCTTACCGAACACGGCATCGACGCGGTCTGCCATGCGCCCGAGGTCGGGAAGAACCTGATCGACCACCTGTGGGCGAGGCTGTGCTTCGCCGTTGAGCGCGACACGCTGTTCGCCGCCGACACACCGCTGCAACTCCTCAACTATCTGGTCCGTCGTCGCGGCATGCTCACGTCGAATGCTGCTGAGGCATATGGGTTCATCCGCAGCCGCCCCGATATAGACGTGCCGGATTTGGAGCTGACGTTCTGCCCGGTGCCCTTCGTCGACGACGGCGTCGGCCTGCCCTATGAAGGGCACGGTGTCGTGTTTGGGCCGGTCCTGCTGCGCCCGCAAAGCCGCGGCAGGATCACGCTGCGATCGCGCGACCCGAGGGACAAGCCGATCATCGACCCGCAATACCTCAGCGACGACGCCGGCGCTGATCGGGCCGCCCTGATGGCCGGTTTGCGCGCCTGCGCGCGGCTCGCCGAGGCCGCTGCGCTGCGAGGCGTCATCGGCGAGATCGTCCGGCCGCTGGGCGCGGCCAAGCTCGACGACCACACCCTCGAAGAGGCGCTCAACACCTGCTCGCACAGCATCTATCACCCGGTCGGCACCTGCCGGATGGGTCGCGACGACGCCAGCGTGGTGGATCCGCAGCTGCGGGTTCGCGGGGTGGACGGGCTGCGGGTCGCCGACGCGTCGGTGATGCCGACCACCATTCGGGGGCACACCCACGCGCCCAGCGTGTTGATCGGCGAGAAGGCCGCCGATCTGATTCGCGCTTGACCGGTCTCAGCCCGCGACTGCCAGCATCCCCAACGCGGGAAACCCGATTACAGGTAACACTGGCACCGACGGAATCCACGGTCAGCACCAGCCGGGGCCATCTCGGCGCTCATGGCCCCGCCAGCTCCACCTTCGACGCCGCGTCGATCAGCTTCTGGCCGAGCTTGGCGGCGTTGGCTGGCGTGAGCCGAATAACCATGCTGTCCAGGTCGTCGTCGTTGCCGATCGCGATCAGCATGACGTGCCCGGTGGGTGTCGGATCGACCTCGATGTGAGCGGAGCGGGTCGCCAGCGCGTCGGTCATGTGCGGTCCCGGCTTACCGCTTGCGAGTTCAGCATCTCGGCGTGAATTTCAGCCCTGGCGTTGGCGAGCATCTTGGAGATCACCGCCGACCTCATGCAGCGATTCGGCGGCACGGTGGTCAAGAGCACCGGCGACGGGCACCTGGCCACGTTCGACGGGCCGACTCAGGCCATCCGCGGCATCGCCTGTTCATGCGGCCTGCATCTGACTTGGCGCTGCGAGTGTGGCGCTGTCACGTATGGGCCAGCGCTGGCCGATGAGTGCAGCTTGCTGGACGGCCCGGCGCGGGTCCGCGGCTAGTAGTGCCATTTCGTATGCCCTTGCCGTCCACTGTGTTTCGTCTTCGCCGGGCTCGCGGCGGCGTCGGACGCGAGAAGCCCGCTTGCTTGGCAATGTGCCCTGGTATCTGCGCTGGTCATGGCCCACATTCTGCACCGCAGCAAACCGGCTGCGCGGGCGGCACGCCGAGGGCGGCACGGGTGGCACGGCCACGCGACGGGACCTCTGACCCGCGCGTTTCGGGCGGGTTTGCTCGCGCGGACGCGAAAACCGTTGCGCGCCATGTGGGGAGGGATTTGCCGACGGGCCCTCCGTACTGGTCGATGTTGATCTCGGCACCGGCCTCACCCAACTTCGAGTCCGCAGGCACGACTCCCCGAAACAGTTCGTGGAGGGTCGTCGTTGCCGTCGCTCGATCAGGGCCGGTGAGCGTGATCACCGACGAATGCGGCGTCTGGATAAACAGGTCATTTGACGTCGTCCGTCTCATGCCTTCTAAGAATGCCGCCCGGCTTTCGAAGCGCGGTCCGAGTGGGCTTTCCCATACCGCGTCGGGGGCGAACACGGCTTCGCACTGGTCCCAGTCGGCTCGCGTCACCGCGTCGCAGTACCGGTTGATGAGATCCTGGATCGCGAGCCGATCCAGCCACTCGCGTAGTTCACGTTCCTGCTGCGGTTGTTCCATTGCCTGAGACTAGATGTCACTGGCGGGCCGAGTTCCTCGAACCGCGCCAGCTTTCCAGTCCGTTGGGCGGGATCGAAGGCCGCGACGCGGGTAATGCGATCCTCTCTCGCGACTCCGGCGCCGCGCAGACTTTTGCGGCATAGCCACGCCAACGCCACCGTGGCTCCCGCCCACCAGTCGTTGCATGACACCGAAACTTGACCTGCTGCCCGGACTTAGACTTCCGCAATGTTCTCCTAGACGCGCTATGCGCGCAACGGCGACTTGCACGCGGCAGCTGAGGCCGAGTTTGGTGTAGACGTGCGTGAGGTGGGTTTGCACGGTGCGCGGACTAGGCGTACGTCCTCACTAGTTCGAGGACGGCCTCGGCGTCGGGCCCGTCGGCTCGTAGCTCGGTCTCGGCTGCCTTAAGCCGACGGGCGGCGACCAGGCACCAAGCCTCCCCGGAACCGGTCACGGTCGTCGTGGCCGACGCTTCGTCGCCGAAGCGCCATTCGCTACCGTCGGGCGCGGTCAGGATGACGGCGACCGGACCTGAGAGGCTCTGGCCGGCGCGCTGGAAGGCGTAGGGGAGTGTGCGCCACGCCAGCCACGCGACGTGGTATAGCCGGCTGGTCGCAACCACAGGGATTCCGAGCGCGTCGGCGATGTCGCCGGTATGTATGCATGCTTCTGCCAGCCGCGTGGTGGCAAGCGTGGCTGGTGCCAACGTGTTGGTAACCCACGGCACCCGCGTTTCCGGGTCCGCCTGTGCGAGAGCGTCGTGCTGTGCAGCCGATGCAGCCCGCCATCGGGCGAACACTTCCGACGGCATACCGCCGCGGTCGCCTGCAACCGCGGCAGCGACGACGTCATCGATGGTCCCTCCTGCCCGAATGGTGCTAAAAGTGTCGCTGAAGCGGCCGTTAGCGCTGGCCGCGCACATCTCGTCGGTCTGTGCCAAGTGCAATACGACATCGGAAACCGTCCAGCCGGGGCAGCGTGGTACCGGCGTCGCCCACCCTGCGCTGTCCAGCCCGGCAAGCATTTCCTCAAGCTCGGCGCGCTGTTCGGCGAGCGCGCCGATGACGTCAATCATGGGTCGAGAGCGCATCCCAACAATCCTTTCGGTTGCATCACGGTCTACCAGATTGGTGATCCGAACCCAATCGACGGTTCTCGCATCTGGCGCACCGACTGCTGCCAGTCATGCCGCTCGACACAACCAGTGCACAACCTAAGCTGTCATTCCGAAGAATGTTCGACTGATATACCCTTATCCAACTCTCACAACGCCCAGCCGGGCTGCGTCGTGGGGACGTCCATCGTCCAATCGGCGATGGGGGCGTGCCTCAAGACGAGCGGGCAGAGATCGACTTGGTACAAGCGTCGCCTTCATTCGGCCCGTTGTAGAAGGTTTCAGCAGATGATGGCAACGATTTGAGAAAGAACGCTCTAACCGGGGTTAAGAAAGTCTTCCAGTTCTTAATCACGTTGACTATCAGCGAATCGTCAACCCAGCGCATGATGGTCGGCGTCGACGTTTCACGAGTCACCACATATAAGGCACCAAGCGGTGATGGACCTTGCTGGCGTATTCGCGGTATCCCGCCAGCTCCTGGTTGAGCAGCTTCTCCTCATCCGCGATGCGAACGACAACCGCGATCACCACGGGGACGAGAACGGCCAGCCCCCAGCAGGAGTCGAGTGCAAGCGGGATGCCCGCAAACATGATCAATCCCCCCATATACATAGGATGTCGCACGATTCCGTACAGACCGGTCGAGGTCACCGTCTGGGTCTCCTCCACGGCGATGTTGGCTGCCGCATAGCTGTTCTGGCTAACCGTGAATATCGCGATGCCAAGGCCGATCGCCACCAGCGCGTCGCCGATCAGCGATATGGCGGGCGGCACCGGCGACCAGCCGAAGCGATGGTCGAGGGCGCTGAACACCAGCAGCGCAATAAACACAATAGAGATGGCGGAAGTGACCACCTTCTGCACCGGTCTGGTTTCCGCCTTCGGTCCAGCGCGCATGCGCCGCTCAACAACCGCTGGGTTCTTCCTGAACAGGTAGACAGCTGAATAAAGCGACGCGATCGTGAACACTGCCAAGAAAACCCATGCCTGCCAGTAGTGCAGCGTTCCCGCCGGTACGAACAGCAGCACGCCGAACGCCAGCAAAGCGATGACGGATTGCACGGTCGCGCGAACACCGATGCTCACTGGTGCACCATCCTTACGTCACTGATCTTGGATGGGTCGGTGATGCGCCCGAGGTGCCGCCAGGTCATCGCCCTGCTCGCTTGACACGGTTGATGTCCAACATGAGATCTGCGAGATCTGGCGGTTGCCCGGGACGTGCCGACCGTCGACAGGGCTGAGCGCCAAGGCCGCGTGCTGCGAGCGCCGATCAGTGAGCGAACCGGCAGCCACGTCCCGGCACTACCGGCACCGCAAATGGGCGCCTCCCCACTGGAGCTAGCAGCGAGGAGGCTGACATGAAGTCTGCCAGTAATACCCCGATGACCCAACTGCCCGAAACGCCACCCAACGACGTGACCGGGGGCCTGGACTGGTCTCGCGACGATCACGCGGTGTCGGTCGTGGACACCCGCGGCCGAGAAGTCCTGCGGCACAACGTCGAACACACCGCGGCCGGACTGGCCGAACTGATCGCCCTGCTGGCCGACGCCGGCTGCGGGGAGATCGCGATCGAACGCCCCGACGGCCCGGTCGTCGACGCCCTGCTGGCCGCCGAGATGACGGTGGTGGTGATCAGCCCCAACCAGGTCAAGAACCTGCGCGGCCGCTACGGGTCGGCCGGCAACAAAGACGACCGGTTCGACGCGTTCGTGCTGGCCGACACACTGCGCACCGACCGCGCCCGGCTGCGCGCGCTGGTCCCAGACACCGCGCCCACCGTCGCGCTGCGCCGCGCCTGCCGCGCCCGCCGTGATCTCATCGCCCACCGGGTCGGCGCCGCCAACCAGCTGCGCGCGCACCTGCGCGCCGTGTTCCCCGGCGCGGTCGGACTGTTCGCCGACATCGACAGCCCGATCAGCCTGACGTTTCTGACCCGCTTCACCACCCAGAACCAGGCCGACTGGCTCAGCCCGACCCGGCTGGGAAAGTGGCTGTCTGGTGTCGGCTACTGCGGCAAGGTCGACCCCGCGGTCCTGCACGCCAGACTCGTCGCCGCACCCCGCGGCCTTACCGGCGCCCACGCCGACGCGCACGCCGCCATCACCCGCGCCTTCGTCGGCGTGCTCACCAGCCTGCTCGAACAGATCAAGACCCTCACCGCCGAGATCGAGGCTCAACTGGCCACCCACGCCGACGCGCACATCTTCACCAGCCTGCCCCGCGCTGGCCGCGTCCGCGCTGCCCGACTGCTCGCCGAGATCGGCGACTGCCGCGCTAAGTTCCCCACCCCCGAGTCGCTGGCGTGCCTGGCCGGTGTCGCGCCCTCGACCCGCCAATCCGGCAAGATCCGCGCCGTCGGTTTCCGTTGGGCCTGCGACAAACAACTGCGCGACGCCGTTTGCGATTTCGCCGGCGACTCCCGCCGAGCAAACCCGTGGGCCGCCGACCTCTACACCCGCGCCCGAGCCCGCGGCCACGACCACCCCCACGCCGTGCGCATCCTCGCCCGCGCCTGGCTCACCATCATCTGGCACTGCTGGCAAGACAGCGTCGACTACAGGCCCACCACACACGGTGCCCTCCAACGCCTCCTGCACGATCAAAACCCAACGGCTTGACACAGGGCTTCTCATGT
>JAFAID010000089.1 GCA_019236925.1 Mycobacterium sp.
TGGCGGCGACGATACCCGGCTCCTCGCGCTCCCATGCTGCGCCGAGCTGGTCCAACAGGGCCCGGGAGGGCGCGTTGTCGGCGAGCACGCGGGCATGGAATCGGTTGATACCGTCGGCGCGCGCCGCAACAACAAGCGCGGCGAACAGCAGCGTGCCGATGCCGCGGCCCTGGTAGGCGTCGGCCACCGTGAACGCGATCTCGGCGACGGTGGGATCGTCTTCGTCCCGCACGAACCGGGCGTCGGCCACCACCGGCCCGTCGATGCCGTCGGTGAGCACCCAGACGAAGTGATCGACGTAGTCCACCTCGAACAGGTACGCCAGCAGCGTTTCGTTGGGGGTGCGTGCCGACAGGAACCGCCGGTAGAGGGTCTCCGGAGAGAATTGCACCTGGCCGTGCACCACCCGCTGGCTGTCACCGGGAAGGACCGGACGCAGAAAAAGCTCGGTGCCGTCGTCGGTGCGGACCGGGATCGGCGTGATGAAAGCGGCCAGGCGCTGGCGCGCGGTGCGCACCAGTTTTTCGTAGATGTCGGGGATCTCCAGCAGCCGGTAAAACGCCGGCTCGTACCCCACATAGCCGTACAGCTCCGTGGCCGCGGTGACCGTTGCCGATCGCGGGGCGTTGCGCAGCAGCGCGATCTCGCCGACGATCGGGCCCTCCGACAAGGTTGCCGGCACGGTCACGCCGTCACTATCGGTGTGGCGAACCTCGACTTCGCCCGAGGCGATGATCAGAAACGACTGCGCCGGGTCGCCCCGCCGCATCAGCACGTGGCCGCGTGGCGCATTTAGCGGCTCGAGGTGGGCGGCCAGCTCGGTCAGCTCGGCGGGCGGCACCCCGGCGAACACGGCCAGCGACGCCAGCTCCTCGGCGCGGACGGCGCTCAACTCGGACATCGCGACATATCCCGGCGGTTGTTGATTGGTGCAGCGGTCATCGGGTGGCGGATGTGGCTTACGTTACGGGCGGCGGACGTCTAAACGCAAGCATGCTCGCACAGATCCCGCAGCACTGTGCGCAACTCGTTGTGCGCCATGTAAATATCCTCTTCTGTCGTCGGATCAGCTGCACATAAGTAGCCACCGCCAGCCACGGCGCCGGATCACGCCGCACTGATCACGGCGTTGCCCTTGGGTGTTGCAGCCAATTTTCATGGCACTAAGTTAGGCCAACGGCAGACCCGCGGCATTGGCGCCGCGAAATGAAAATCAACCAGTTGGTTGTCGCCTGCCGACAAGAAGCAGCGGTCTGCACGGGACCGACCACCGCCGAGGCCTAGCCGGCTGAGCTTCCACACCACGACGGTGTCCCCTTCGCGAACGTACTCCATCAGTGCGGCCAGGCCGGGGCGGTCATCGCGTGCACCAGACATGTTGTCGGAGAAGGTCTTCGTCACCCCTACCGCTTCGAGGGCGGCGTTCTGCTGATCGAGGGTCTGCGAGACCGTGGAAACGCGGGTATAACCGATGCGGGCACTGGGGCCGGTGCCGCTAGTTCGCATATCGCGCGCCTGACTCATAAATGCCGAAACACCGCAGGTGAGACAGGTATTTCTGAGACGAACTTCTGAGTCGACGGAGCCGTGTCGGCCTATTGCCCGTGGAACAAGCAAAGGAACTGCCGGGCTTCCCAATGTGCTGCACACCAGCGCCGTGTCAGGCTGGCGACCGAATGCCCTTGTGCTGCTCGATAAATGACTCAGATCAGACCGCGATGTGGTGCCCGCTTGGCCCGCCAGGACCGGGCGGTTGACAGCGAAAAGACCGTCGCCGCAGCGCATGCGGCGAGTCGGCCCCAGTCGTACCAGCCCATCAGGTGCAGCCAGGGCAGCGGCCAGCCGATGATGCCACCGGCACCGATGGCGATGGCGATCAGCCAGGCATGGGCGACGGGCCGCGAGCGGGGATCGTGGCGCAGGGTGAGCGCCACCCAGGCGTTGAGCGTCAGCAGGTAAATCAGCAGCAGGAGGTAGGCCGTTCAGTAGGCCGTGATCCAGCCGTCGTGCGGGATGAGGAACATCTCGTGGCTGGGGTTGCGGGAGGTTGTGCTCTCAGCAAACAGGGCGACCATGAGCGCCACCGCCAGCGTGAACGGGTACTCGATCAGCGGCCTGGCATTTGCTCGCGTTGATGGTATCCGGCTCAGCCCGGCCACCGTGCTCGACGCAAGCGCGGCCAGCAGGCACACATGGCCAAGCATGTCATCGACATGCTAGTGGGTGGCCACCGTGAAAGGCGGGCCGCCGATGGGCACTTCGTGGCCGGGGCGACCAGCACGATGCCGCAGCCGAGCAGAAGGCTCGCGGCGGTGGTGGGAGCCTCCCAGGGGTTGCCCCAGGTCCCCCGGCGCACCCACAGCGTCCAGCCGATGGCCGTCAGGGCGACGGCGTAGGCGACGAGGATCATAGCCCCGGCGCGTGAGGGTCGTATGTGGCCTGTCTCGGCTCGGCGCGCGTGGGCGTGCGGGTCCCCACCCCCTAACGTGTTGGAGATCTCCTCGGTGTATGCGACGGCGGCGCTGGCGCGCACGGGTGCGGATGCCGTGCTTGAGTCTGGGGGTCAAGTGGTCGCAGGTTCAAATCCTGTCAGCCCGATGCCTGTCAGCCCGACCGCTGTCAGCCCGACCGATGTCAGCCCGACCGAGAAAATCGCTCTGACCAGCGGCTTTGCAAACCGTTGACAATATAAACATTTGATCGGCCACGCCTTACGACAGTTTGCTAGAGATTAGAAAGGTCTCAGCGCGCGAGCTTCGCGGCCAGCTTGATGCACTCATTGCCGTCGGCCAGGTAGATTTCTACGAGCCCTTTCCGGTACAGAGAGCGCACAGCGCGGCGTACGGACTCGACCTCGGAGCGTGTCGGCGACTCGCTGCACAGCTCGTTCAGGTACCAGAAGTCGCCGCCGGTGGTGAAGGGGCGATGTGGTGGGGCGAGTGAAGCGAGCGTGTCGAGCACGTGGCGTTCGGTCTTGCCGAGTCCTCTGCCCATGGCTGCAACCTACACCGTAAGTGTTGATCCCCAAACACTAAATCTCTACAGGCCGAGCCGACCGGCCAGCCGGGTCATCGCCGCCCGCGCCGTCTCGTCGCTGGTGTGGCCGTACACGTCGCCGGTGATGCTGATCGAGGAATGTCCGAGCAGGTCGGCCACCGCCTTGATGTGCACGCCAGCCTGTGAGGTCCGCGTGGCTGCCGGTCGGCCGCTCGCCCGGTTCGACTGCAGCCGCCTA
>JAFAID010000106.1 GCA_019236925.1 Mycobacterium sp.
CTGCCATCAGCACGATCTTGTGATACCGCAGCTTGGTGATGTCGAACTCGTCGTGGATTCCGGTGCCCAGCGCGGTGATGATCGCTTGAACTTCGGTGTTTTTCAGCACGCGGTCGATGCGGGCCTTCTCGACGTTGATGATCTTGCCGCGCAACGGAAGGATCGCCTGGAACATCGAGTCGCGGCCGCTTTTGGCCGAGCCGCCGGCCGAATCGCCTTCCACCACATACAGTTCCGACTTACGCGGATCGGTGGAGCGGCAGTCTGCCAGCTTGCCGGGCAGCCCACCCAGGTCGGTAGCGCTCTTGCGCCGCACCAACTCTCGAGCTTTTCGGGCCGCGATCCGCGCTTGCGCTGACGACGCCGCTTTGTTCACCACTGTTTTGGCGTCGCTGGGGTTGGCTTCGAACCAGTGGGTCAGCTGTTCGTTGCAGACCTTCTGCACGAATGACTTGACCTCGGTGTTGCCCAGCTTGGTCTTGGTCTGGCCCTCGAACTGCGGTTCACTGACCTTGACCGAAATGACCGCGGCCAGGCCCTCGCGGATATCGTCGCCGGTGAGGTTGGGATCTTTGTCTTTCAGCAGCTTCTTGTCTTTGGCGTACTTGTTCACCACCGACGTCAGCGCGGCGCGGAAGCCCTCCTCGTGAGTTCCGCCTTCGTGGGTGTTGATGGTGTTGGCAAAGGTGTGCACCGACTCTGAATAGCCGGCGTTCCACTGCATCGCGATCTCAACCTCGTGACCGGGGCCCTTGCCCGAGAAATCGACGATGCTGCTGTGGATCGCGTTCTTGGTGCGGTTGATGTGCTTGACGAAATCGACTAGCCCGCCGGGGTAGTGGAATGTGCGGTGCTTGACTTTCTGCGGCGCGTTGCGTTCTTCGGCCTTCTCCTCGGCCGACTTGGGCGCCTCGGCGGTGTCGCTGACCACCTCGTCGACCACTTCCTCGGCGGCGACCCGCTCGTCGATCAACTCAATGGTCAGCCCTTTGTTGAGGAAAGCCATTTCCTGAAGCCGCCGGGCCACCGTCTCGAAGTCGTATTCGGTGGTCTCGAAGATGTCCGGGTCGGCCCAGAACCGCACCGTGGTACCGGTCTTCTTGGTTTTCTCGCCCTGCTTGAGGGTGCCGGGCACCGAACGGTCGTAGTACTGCGCCCACTCGTAGCCGTCCCGCGAAATCTCCACCTCCAGGCGGGTGGACAGCGCGTTGACCACCGAGACACCCACCCCGTGCAAGCCGCCCGACACGGCGTATGCAGCGTGGTCGCCGCCGAACTTGCCGCCGGCGTGCAGTTGGGTCATCACGACGTCGACGGTGGGGATGCCGGTGGCGTGCATCGCCACCGGGATGCCGCGGCCATTGTCGGTGACTTCGACGCCGCCGTCCTCGAGGACCTTGACGTCGACTTTGGTGGCGAAGCCGGCCATCGCCTCATCAACGGCGTTGTCGACGACCTCCCAGATGAGGTGGTGCAGGCCGCGCTCGCCGGTCGACCCGATATACATGGCCGGTCTTTTGCGAACGGCCTCCAACCCTTCAAGAACCTGGATATCCCCGGCGTCATACGAGTTGCGGGCCTTCTTCTGGGCAGCCACGGTCGGAAAGCTCTCCTTGGGGTTGCGCGCGGGTAGTCGAATGACTGTGCGCTGGTTCTCCGCCAGTCTACCTATAACAAGCGGCAGCACCGATTCTGCGAGGGTGTTTCTGCACAGCTATCTTCGCCGTGTGCGGAATTTTTCGCTGTAGGCTGCGTCCTGACGCCTGACAAGCCCAGTCGCGGGCTTCTGACGGCCCTCAGCCGATCGTAGGATCGCTCAGCCGTAGGTGTCACGAGGCCCTCTTCCGGCGATGTGCAGGGGCCCCTTACGCCACGACGGCGCAGCGGGCCCGGTGATTTTCAGCGCGGTCACCACACCGTCACCGACCGAGGCGGCGATCTTGGCCAGGACTTGAGTCTGGATGATCCGAAGCTGCGTCGCCCAGGCCGTCGATTCCGCAGACACGCTCAGTACCCCGTCGCGCAGGGCGGTCGGGATCGCGTGGTCGGCGATGTGTTGACCGACCACCGTCGGCCACTGCCCGAACACCGCTCCCTCTGCCACCCGCGACGACCAGCCCCGCTTCTTCGCCACGTCGCGCGCAATCCTGCCCAGCGGTTGCGGATCCCGGCCGTCGGGCCCCGGACCAGACCAGCGGCGGCGGCGGCGGGAGCCGGCGACGCGGCGGGTGGGCGGGAGCCGACGACCACGTCCCACATCTTTGCCTTGGGTGCGGGCGGCGCCGCGAGCCTCTTCCAACGCTCGCCTCACCAGGTCCATCCCCGGTAATCCGCTCAACCGCTCCGGCGGCCCGCTATCGGTTTCCGGCGTCTCGTCGCGATCGGTCACGTGTCCACCACCGAGGCCGGGCCGGTGTCGTCGTCATGCAGTGCGATGGTCACTCGCTTGGCGTCCCAGTCGCGGGGAATGTCGTCGAGGACCGCAGCGGTCACCAGCACCTGCTCCGCCGAAGCCGCTGCCGCGGCGAGCGCCTGCCGGCGGGCCGCGTCGAGTTCGGCGAAGACGTCATCCAGCAATAACACCGGGTCACCTCCCTCTGCGCGCAACAGTTCATAGGCCGCCAACCGTAACGCCAGCGCCATTGACCACGATTCACCGTGGCTGGCAAAGCCTTTCGCGGGTTGCTCACCCAGACGTAGCTCGAGATCGTCGCGGTGGGGACCCACCAGGCACACACCACGTTCCAGCTCGGCGTCTCGGCGCTGTGCCATCTGCGCCAGCAGCGCCGCACGCAACAGTTCGACGTCGTTGCCATCGGACTCGATGGCTACGCTGGCGCGATAGTTGATCGCCGCCGGCCGCGCTCCCGGCGCCAACAGCTCATAGCTCTTCTGCACCTCGGGCGCCAACTCGTTCACCAGCGCTATCCGGGCGGCCATCAACTCCGCACCGTGGGCGGCCAAATGTCCGTCCCAAACATCAAGCGTGTCAAGGGAACCGCGATCGGTCCGAAGCCGCGCCCCCGACGCGGACTTGAGTAACGCGGTGCGCTGGCGCAGAACTTTTTCATAATCAGCCCGCACAGCGGCTACTCGTGGTCGGCGCACCGCTGCCAGATCGTCGAGGTAACGGCGGCGATCCGCCGGATCGCCCCGGACCAGGGCCAGGTCTTCCGGTGCGAACAGCACCGCACGCAGCACGCCCAGCACCTCACGGGGGCTGCGCACCGGCGACCGATTCAACCGGGCTTTGTTGGCTCGCCCCGCGGCGATCTCCAAATCAACAGCACACTCCCGACCGTCGTTCACCACGATCGTCGATACCACCGCCCGTGGCGAGCCCACCCGGACCAGCGGTGCGTCCTTCGCTACCCGATGTGAACCCAGGGTCGACGAATACCACAGTGCCTCAACAAGATTCGTCTTACCATAGCCGTTGGGCCCGACGAAGACCGTCCGGCCCGGCGTCAGCTCAAGCTCGGCCTGTGCCCACGACCGGAAATCCCGCAAGCCCAAATGACGGACGTACACCTAACCGCTAACCAGGAAGACGGACCGGCATCAACAGATAGACGTATTCGGTCCAAACCGCCGGGAAAGGTCCATTATCGGTGGGTTGTGGATCGTCGTCGCTGGCCGGCCGCAGCACCGCGGGTCGACTCGGCGTGGTGAAACCGAACGACACCCGCTCAGAGTGCAACGACCCGAGGCCGTCGGTCAGGTATGTCGGGTTGAAGGCGATCGTGAGCGGTTCGCCCGCGAAGTCGACGGCCACGTCCTCTTCGGCCCGGCCGACGTCGTCGGCGCCGGCGGACAGTCGCAGGACGTCACCGGAGAATTCCATCCGGACCTGCGCTCCACGATCGGCGACCAGCGCGACTCGTTTGATCGCCTCGGTCAGTTCGGCCACACCCATACTGGCCACCGCGGTGTGTTCGGTCGGCAACAGCTGACGGAACTTGGGGAACTCCGCGTCCAGCAATCGGGTCGTGCTGCGCTTCCCGTTCCCACTGATGCCGAGCAACCCGTCTTTGCCCACCGTGGGCCCGGACCCCAATGACAAATGCACGTCGGCACCGTCGGTTCCGGTCTTGGCTGCCTCCGCCAGTGTCTTGGCCGGCACCAGCACGGCCGCCTCGACGTCGGGTCCGGCCGCCGACCAGGTCAGTTCCCGAACCGCCAACCGGAACCGGTCGGTCGCGGCTAACACCACCGCCGCACCGGAAATCTCCACCCGGATCCCGGTCAGCATCGGCAGCGTGTCGTCGCGGCCGGCCGCGACGGCGACCTGACTGATCGCTTCGGCGAACAGATCGGCCGACAACGCCCCGGTCTCGTCAGGCAGCGCGGGCAGCGTGGGGTAGTCTTCGACGGCCATCGTCGGCAACGAAAACCTTGCACTCCCGCACGTCAAGGAGACCCTGGTGCCTTCCACCTGGACGTCGACGGGCTTGTCCGGCAACGCCCGGGTGATGTCGGACAACAGCCGACCGGACACCAAAACCGTTCCCGGAGAAGCGATTTCCGCCGCCAAGCGCACTTCGGCGGACACCTCGTAGTCGAATCCGGAGACCGTCAAGCCGTCATCCGAGCCGGTCAGCAGCACACCGGCGAGCACCGGCACCGTAGGTCTGGTGGGCAACGTCCGCGCCACCCACGCCACCGCGTCAGCGAAGTCTTCGCGCGCCAAGCGAAACTTCAAGTCGGTCACACCGACTGTGGTCGTCGCCACGTCCATTGCGTCCCTTCATCACCTCGAACAACAAGGCCACACTTCAGCGGCGCCACCCCGATGGAGTGCGAATTCCCCGCTGGCAGACGCCTGTGCCCGTAAACCCGCCTCGACGACCGAACCGGCAGTCGAACCACAACCGTAGAGCTTTGAGCGCCATCTTGAAAGCTAATCGGAATCAATGACACTGGGGCCGATCTGGCGTTCACGCACGGGTGTGGAACAGCCCCTCCCCAGCAGCCTTTTCCAAGAAGAAACTACGGAGAGATCTCAGTAACAGTATTAAGGCCTGTGCACGTTGGGGACAGCATGATGTCTGGGCTGCTGAACGGAGCACACCGGTTGTGGATGAGCAGTGCACGGTTGTGTGGTTCGTGTGTAGCGGGTGGGGATTACCCGCGGTTGTGCACGCAACCGTGATGTTGGGGGGAAGCGCGAGCAGGTTGCCCACAGGCATATCCACAGTCGATGCTGTGACTGGTGGGTTGGTAGTGCCCAAAGTTTTTTCGGTTTTGGGCCTGGGCCGGCGCTTCAGCGCTTCGACCGCTGCCGTATCCGGGTGGTGAGTTCCTTGACGTGATCGAAGACTTCGCGTCGCTGGGCCATCTCGGAGAGGATTTTGCGCTGGGCGTACATGACCGTGGTGTGGTCGCGGCCGAAGGCCTGCCCGATCTTCGGTAGTGACAGGTCGGTGAGTTCGCGGCACAGATACATCGCGATCTGCCGGGACTGTGCCAGGGCTCGGGTTTTACCGGGACCGCGAAGTTCCTCGACCGTGGTATCGAAGTATTCCGCGGTGGCCGCCATGATGGTCGCCGCGCTGATCTGCATGGTGCTGGCATCGGCGATCAAGTCGCGCAGGACGATCTCGGCCAGTGCCTTGTCGATGGGAGTCTTGTTCAGCGACGCGAACGCGGTGACCCGGATCAGCGCACCCTCGAGTTCGCGGATGTTGCGTTCGATGCTGCTGGCGATCAGTTCGAGCACATCGTCGGGAACCGCCAAGCGTTCCATCTGTGCTTTCTTGCGCAGAATCGCGATGCGGGTTTCCAGCTCCGGTGGCTGCACATCGGTGATCAGCCCCCATTCGAACCGGGTCCGGAGTCGGTCTTCGAGGGTGGCGAGTTGCTTGGGTGGCCGGTCGGAGGAGATGACGATCTGCTTGTTGGCGTTGTGCAGCGTGTTGAAAGTGTGGAAGAACTCTTCCTGGATGCCTTCTTTGCCTTCGATGAATTGGATGTCATCGACGAGCAGCACATCGACGTCGCGGTAGCTGCGCTTGAAGGCGACTTTGCGATCGTCGCGCAGCGAGTTGATGAAGTCGTTGGTGAACTCCTCGGTGGAGACGTATTTGACCCGCATGCCGGGGAACAGCCGTTGGGCGTAGTTGCCGGCCGCATGTAACAGGTGGGTTTTGCCGAGACCGGACTCGCCCCAGATGAACAAGGGGTTGTAGGCCCGCGCGGGTGCTTCGGCGATCGCCAGGGCCGCAGCGTGAGCGAATCGGTTCGAGGCGCCGATGACGAAGGTGTCGAAGGTGTAGCGCCGATTGAGGCTGGTGCCGCCGGTCGCGTCGGCGTCGGTGCTGTGCGGTCGTTCGGTGAAGTAGGTGGGCCAGTTTTGATGTGCGCTGGCGAGGGCCTCGCGGTCTTCATCGACCTCGTCGGTGTCTGCGGTCGACTCTTCGGGCGGGGCACCGAGGCTGTCGTCGGGTTCGTCGGTGGATAGCGCGGCGATACGAACGCCGAGTTCGATTTGTTGGCCGAGCCGGCGGCTGAGCGCCTCGGTGATCTGGGTACGCAGGTGACGTTCGATCTCGTTCTGCACGAAGCTGCTGGGCACCGACAGCAGAGCAAACCCTTCGACGATCGTCAGCGGTTGGACCAAGTTCAACCAGGCGCGTTGCTGCGGTGTCAGTGGCGAGACGTATGGTTCACCGTTGGTCGGGGAGTCGTCTGTGGGGATCTCGCCGTTGAGTTCCGAGACGACCGCACCCCAGACCGTCGCGAAAGCTGATCCGGAATCCTCGGTCAACGACGGATCCCCCTGATTTGACGTCGACGTACAACTGTTAGCTGCGACCACGAACTGTCCACATGGTTATCCACAAGTGTGGACAGGACAGCGGCCATCGTGCTGCAGCTTACCGCCGACGGCACGCGAGATCGGCGCTCGAGACAGCCAGCGCCGGTCACCTGGCCAGGACGCCGATCCGCCATCCTCGCTTCGTTGTCGTGCGCCGTTCCAGCCTGAAACGGCATTGCCCGAAGTTAACAGTTTTCCTGCGCAGTGCCAACCGTTCTGCAACATTGGGGCACGCTTTCATAGAATTGCTCGCCGGCCGCGGTGGCGGGTGTGGCGTTAGGTAAATACCGCCCCGAGATCGGCCGCCGAGAAGACCAGGTTTGACCCGGCGAACGCTGCTGCGTACCCTCGTACAGTCGCCCGAAAGTCGGCGATACGGCTGCGATCCGCGCAATATGCAGCGGGGCCCGCGCCGGCTACCAGCGAGACACAAAGCCTGCCGAGGCTTCGTGAGGGCAATCGTGTTCCACCGGGATGCTCACCGGGCCGGAAGACGATGCCAGATGCAACGAGGAGAGAGTCGTGGCAAAGGGCAAGCGGACCTTCCAGCCGAACAACCGGCGCCGAGCCCGCGTGCACGGCTTCCGGCTGCGGATGCGCACCCGGGCGGGGCGGGCGATCGTGTCGAACCGGCGTCGCAAAAGCCGCCGCTCGCTGACTGCATAAATCCAATCCCGGTGTCACAGCGGTGCTTTCCGCGCGGAACCGCATGACGCGGTCGGCCGAGTTCGATATCACGGTGAGGCACGGAACTCGAGCCGTGCAGCCGGACCTCGTCATCTATGCACGTCGCGGCAACGAGAAAGATGCCGAGGCGCCGAGGGTCGGACTGATCATTTCGCGATCGGTGGGCTCGGCCGTGCAACGGCACCAATTGGCCCGGCGGCTACGTCACGTGGCTCGCGGTGTGGTGGACGGACTGCAACGATCTGAGCAAGTAGTGATCCGCGCGCTGCCGAGCAGCCGCAACGTTGGCTCTGCCCGGTTGGAGGAAGAATTACGGGCCGGCCTACGGCGGATCGAAGGGACGGGATCCGGCCGGTGAATGACATAACGTCAAAGTTGCGGCAGCAGCTGCGCGGTGCTGAGGCCGTGGTGGTGCACGGACTGATTTTCTTGATTCAGCTATACCGCCACATGGTGTCGCCGTTGCGACTGCCGACATGCCGGTTCACCCCAACCTGTAGTCAGTACGCGGTGGATGCGCTGGCCGAGTATGGATTGCTGCGGGGGAGTGGGTTGGCGGCCGTGCGGCTGGCCAAGTGTGGTCCGTGGCATCGGGGAGGATGGGATCCGATACCGGAGCGTGGGGCGGTCCCGCTCGAAGCCTGGGGGACCCCAGCGACGCTAGGGGAGAGTGATTCTGTTGTCCTTTGATCCGTTCAGCCTCGACTATTTCTATTACCCGGTCTCGGCGATCATGTGGCTGTGGTACAAGGCGTTCGCCTTCCTGCTGGGCCCGGCGAACTTCTTCGCGTGGACGCTGTCGGTGATGTTCCTGGTGTTCACCCTGCGAGCGATTTTGTATCAGCCGTTCGTCCGCCAGATCCGCACTACCCGACAGATGCAGGAGTTGCAGCCGCAGATCAAGGCGCTGCAGAAGAAGTACGGCAAGGACCGCCAGCGGATGGCGCTGGAGATGCAGAAGCTGCAGCGCGAACACGGGTTCAATCCGATCCTCGGCTGTTTGCCGATGCTGGCGCAGATCCCGGTGTTCCTGGGGCTGTATCACGTGCTGCGCTGCTTCAACCGCACGACCACCGGCATCGGACAGCTGGGGCTGTCGCCGGAGCGCAACCGCGAACTGGGGAACTACGTTTTCAGTGCCGCGGATGTCGGACACTTCTTGGACGCCAACCTGTTTGGCGCACCGCTGGGCGCCACCATGACACAGCGCGGAGCCAGCCTCGCGGCGTTCACCGATTTCAGTCGGCCCGCCGTCATCGCGGTCGGGGTTCCGGTGATGATCATGGCCGGCATCGCCACCTACTTCAACAGCCGGGCGTCGATCGCGCGGCAGAGTCCCGAGGCCGCGGCCAACCCGCAGACCGCGATGATGAACAAGCTCGCGCTGTACGTCTTCCCGCTCGGCGTGGTTGTCGGCGGGCCGTTCTTGCCGTTGGCGATCATCTTCTACTGGTTTTCGAACAACATCTGGACGTTCGGTCAGCAGCACGTCGTGTTCGGGAAGATCGAGAAAGAGGAAGAGGCGAAAAAGCGCGAAGCGCTGGAACGGCGGGCGGCGAACGCGCCGGCTCCGGGCGCCAAACCAAGGCGACCGGCGAGGAATGCACCAGCGGCCGGTAACGGATCGTCGGCAACGCCGGCCGGTTCCGATGGTGATTCGGCAGCCTCGGACCAAGCAGTGCGCGGAGGCAACCCGGCCGGTCGCACTCCGCGCCCCGGAGTAAGGCCGAAGAAGCGGAAACGTTGACTCGGGGATCGGGCCGAATCAACGAGACGGTCCTTGGCGGATACCGCCGGCGCGCGATAGTGGGCAACCGACTTAGCCGGGCGAAGGCTCGGGCGACGGGAAGGAATAGCCAGGCATGACGGACGCGGACACAACCGGACACGACACGGATGAAGCCCCGACCGAGGCTCCGACGACAGTGGTCGTGGAAGACGCCTCGGAGGACACGACCCCGACGGGCGAGGGCGACGCCGCCGCGGAGGGCGACACGGAGGAGCGGTTGGTCGCCGAGGGAGAGATCGCCGGCGACTACTTGGAAGAGCTACTGGACCTACTGGACTTCGACGGCGACATCGACTTGGACGTCGAGGGTAGCCGCGCGGTGGTGAGCATCGACGGCAGCGACGACCTGAACAAGTTGGTGGGTCGCAAGGGCGAGGTGCTCGACGCCCTCCAGGAACTGACTCGACTCGCGGTGCATCAGAGGACGGGGGTGCGCAGCCGGCTGATGCTCGACATCGCGAGTTGGCGCCGCCGCCGCCGCGACGAGCTGGCGGCGCTGGGCGACAAGGTTGCCAGGAAGGTACTGGAAAGTGGCCAGCGCGAGGAACTCGCGCCGATGACGCCGTTTGAGCGCAAGATCGTTCACGATGCTGTCGCGGCAGTCGACGGCGTCCGCAGCGAGAGCGAGGGCGTGGAGCCGTCGCGTCGGGTCGTCGTACTGGTCGACTGAACCGAAACAGAGTTACACAGATGTAGTTCGTTCGTTCGGCTCCGGCAAGCACGGACGGGAGGGATGTTTCACGTGAAACATGTCGTTCCCCAGAAGCGTGCGATGCCGACGGTGCCCCCGCCGCCCGAGATAGCGCACACAGTCTTCGGCGCCGGCGTCGATGTGGCTCAGCACTACGCCCAGTTGCTTGCGGATACCGGCGTCGAATGGGGACTGCTGGGCCCGCGCGAAATCGACCGGATCTGGGAGCGTCACCTCCTGAATTGCGGGGTCGTCGCCGAGCTGTTGGAACCCGGGGAGCGGGTGGCCGACGTCGGCAGCGGGGCCGGCTTGCCCGGATTGGCGTTGGCGATCGCCAAGCCCGGCCTCGACATCGTCCTGATCGAATCGCTGCTCCGCCGAGCGGAGTTTCTTCGCATGGCTATCACCGAACTCGGGTTGGACGCCGACGTGATCCGGGGGCGTGCTGAGGACTCGGCGGTCCAGCGCAGCGCCGGTGCATGCGACGCGGTTGTGTCGCGGGCCGTGGCCCCGCTGGACAAGCTGACGCGGTGGAGCATGGAGTTGTTGCGGCCAGGCGGCCGCATGCTGGCGATCAAGGGGGAGCGGGCACCCGACGAACTCCGGGAGTACCGGCGTGTGATGACCTCGTTGGGCGCCGCGGATGCCAGGGTGGTGGAATGTGGCGTGACGTATCTGTCCCCGCCAACAACCGTGGTGGTGGCACGGTGCAGCAAGGCGGTTCCGGTCCGGAGTGCGCGGCGCCGACGGTCGAACAGGGAGAGCCTATGAGTGCGCCGCACGACCAGTTGGGGTCCGACCATGGAGCCTCCTCCGCCACCCATGTTTCACGTGAAACATCGGAATTGGATACCCCGATCGGAGCCGCTGCCGAGCGCGCCATGCAAGTGCTGCACACCGCCTACCAACCGCTGCGCCGCCCGCGCCATCGCCGCCTGTTCACGATCGCGAACCAGAAGGGCGGCGTCGGCAAGACCACAACCGCGGTGAACCTGGCCGCCGCGCTGGCGATCCAGGGACTCAAAACGCTCGTCATCGATCTCGATCCACAGGGCAATGCGAGCACCGCACTGGGCATCACCGAACGCCATTCCGGTACGCCGTCGTCGTACGAGGTGCTCCTCGGCGAGATACCATTGCAGACCGCCCTGCGGCGCAGCCCACACAGCGAGCGACTGTTCTGCGTGCCGGCCACCATCGACCTGGCCGGTGCCGAGATCGAATTGGTGAGCATGGTGGCGCGGGAAAATCGATTGCGCACCGCGCTGGCCGACCTCGACAGCCTCGAACCGGAAGCCTCCTTCGACTACGTCTTCATTGATTGCCCGCCGTCGCTGGGCCTGCTGACCATCAACGCGTTGGTCGCGGCTCCCGAGGTGCTGATCCCGATCCAGTGCGAATACTACGCACTGGAGGGAGTGTCACAGTTGATGAGCAACATCGAGATGGTGAAAGCGCATCTGAACCCGGGCCTGGACGTCAGCACCGTGATCCTCACCATGTACGACGGCCGGACCAAGCTTGCCGATCAGGTGGCCGACGAAGTCCGCCGCTACTTCGGGGCCAAGGTCTTGCGCACCGTGATCCCGCGCAGCGTAAAGGTCTCGGAGGCACCTGGGTACAGCATGACGATCATCGATTACGATCCCGGTTCGCGCGGTGCGATGAGTTACCTCGACGCCAGCCGCGAGCTCGCCGAGCGTGACGGACCAGCACCCGAGGAGGGGGACAAGCATGACCCAGCCGCTACGTAAGAAGGGCGGGCTCGGGCGGGGCCTGGCTTCGCTGATCCCAACCGGACCGGGCGATCCCGGCGGGCCGCGGATGGGTGCCGCGGCCGCCGACGTCGTACTGGGTGGGCCGCCGGCCGCGACGGACGCGACCGGGATCGGCGCGGTTTACCGCGAGATCGATCCGGGCCTCATCGAGCCGAACCCGCGCCAACCGCGGCAGGTGTTCGACGAGGAGGCGCTGGCCGAACTCGTGCATTCGATCCGCGAGTTCGGCCTCATGCAGCCGATCGTGGTCCGCGCGCTGGACGGAGCCCAGCCAGCAGCACCCGGCCGCCAGCGTTATCAGCTCGTGATGGGGGAGCGGCGGTGGCGTGCGGCCCAGGCAGCCGGCATGACCGCGATCCCGGCGATTGTGCGCGAAACCGGTGAGGACAACCTGCTGCGTGACGCACTCCTGGAGAACATCCACCGGGTTCAGTTGAACCCTTTGGAAGAGGCGGCGGCCTACCAGCAACTGCTCGACGAGTTTGGCGTCACCCACGATGAACTTGCCGCCCGCATCGGCCGGTCCCGCCCACTGATCACCAACATGATCCGATTGCTCCGGTTGCCGATTCCTGTTCAGCGCCGGGTGGCCGCAGGCGTGCTGTCGGCCGGCCACGCCCGGGCGCTGCTGTCCCTCGAGGGTGGCCCGGACGCGCAAGAGAACCTCGCGGCGCGGATCGTCGCCGAGGGACTCTCGGTGCGCGCGACCGAGGAGGCGGTCACACTCGCCAATCGCGGCGACACCACCCAGCCCGCACCCCCGCGACGCAAGCCGATCCACATGCCCGGCCTCCAGGACGTTGCGGAACAGCTATCCAGCGCCTTCGATACCCGCGTCACCGTCAGTGTCGGCAAACGCAAAGGAAAGATCGTGATCGAGTTCGGTTCGGTGGACGATTTGCAGCGCATCGTCGGCCTGATGAAAGCGCCCGACGCCTGACCATAGACACCAGCTGATTACGTCACTGTGACAATCTGGCCTCAATCAACTGAAACAGACTGTGTACCAAATTCTTTCGTTAGCGACGCGGCTTCGGCCAAGCGCCGGGTAGCTCGCTGCCCCGGGCCGGCCGAGGCAGCGGCTTTTCGGGGCCGTAAACCGCGGTCAATCGGGTATCGCCGTCGGCCGCGCGCGGGGGGTACGCTCGTCTGCGGGGTGGCGGCACCACCCGGTCGCGGGGAAGCGGGGCCAGTGGCTCCGGTGCTTCTCGCGCTCCACAAAGGCCCAGGAGTCTAGTGTCTGCTCGAATTTCACCGCTGCGACTCGAAGCCTTCGAACAGCTTCCCAAACATGCGCGCCGCTGCACCTTCTGGGAAGTAGACCCCGCGACCCTTGGCGACGACGACCGCTTGGCCGACCCCGAATTCGAAAAAGAAGCGTGGCTGTCGATGGTCATGCTGGAGTGGGGGTCGTGCGGTCAGGTCGCGACGGCTACTCCGTCCGAGTGCAGTCAGGGCGAGCCCGCGTGCTTGGGCTATGCGTTCTACGCCCCGCCCCGAGCGGTACCCCGGGCGCACCGGTTTCCCACGGCGCCGGTATCGGCGGACGCCGTGCTGCTGACCTCGATTCGGGTCGAGCCGGGACCCGCCGCCGATGACCTGCCGTACAGCCTGGTGGCGCGGGTGGTCGATGAATTGGTCCGCCGGGGCGTCCGGGCGCTGGAGGCGTTCGGTCGCACGGAGAACGTCGCCGAATTGCTCGACCCGCGCAACGTCGACCCCGATCTGCGGCCGGCGTTGGAGGCATTGGGGGACTGTTCGGTCGAGCACTGTGTGATCGAGGCCGACTTCCTGCGTGACGTGGGCTTCGTCGTGGTGGCCCCGCATCGGTACTTCCCGCGGTTACGGCTCGAGCTGGACAAGGGTCTTGGTTGGAAGGCGGAAGTCGAAGCGGCGTTAGAGCGGCTGCTGGAAACCGCGTCGCTGCAGCAGCCCGTAGGAGCGGGATCTGCGGCGGGATCGTCGGCTACGAACCGCTGAGCCGGCTGGCCTGCTCCACCGATAACTCGTGGGCAAGTAGCTCGGCGAAGGTGAATGTACCCGTTGGCCGGTCGTTCTTGCCAAGCAGATACAGCCGCTTGACCGCCGCCAGGATTCCCTCGGCGATCGTGTCGCGGGTTTGTGTGGTGACCAGCAGCGCGCGATCACGCGGGTTAGTGATATAGCCGATGTCGACCTGAACTGTCGGCATCCGGGTCAGCCGCAACAGGTCCCAAGTCCGGCCATGGGTGCGGCAGTCGCGTAAACCGGTGCGGGCGACCACTTCTCGTTGAATGAAGTCAGCAAGATTACGGCCAATGGTGGAGACCGAACCATGCGAATTGCCGAAGTGGAAGGAAGCCACGCCGTTGGCCGACGGGCTGGCCTGCGTTGCGCAGCGCAGGCTGATCATCAGATCGGCACCGACCGCGTTAGCCGTCGCGGCGCGCTCGGCGTCCGACGGGCTGCGGTTGGTCGGCCGCGACAGGAACGTCTCCATGCCGATGGCGGTCATCCGGCCCTCGAGCCGACTTGCCAAGTCCCACAACACGTCTGCTTCGCTGATCGGCCCGGCTGCACCGTGTGTGATCAGCCCGTGGTCGGCGCCGCCGCGACCGGGGTCGATGATGATTCGCTTGCCGGACAGCTTCGGCCCGGATCGACGGACCAGTTCCTCTTCACGGATGGCGTGCAGGGAGCCGCCGGTTACCCGCGAACTGAGAAAGTACAAGGAGCGCAACGTTTCCGGGCCGCAGATGCCGTCGGCGTCCAGCCCGTACTCGCGCTGGTATGACATCAACCCGTTGTGCGTCTGCAAGCCGAAGTATCCGTCGACGAGCCCGGTGTAGAAGCCGAGATCCTGCAGCCTGTTTTGCAGCGTGGCGACGTCGTCGCCGTACATCGGCGCACCGAACTGATGATTCAGTGTGCGGGCGCCGAGCCGGTAGGACGCCTCTTTCAGTGCACGGTAAGTCGCTTCGCCGACGATGCCGTCCACCAGCAGCCCGCGATGCTGCTGGAACGCTCGCACCGCGTGGTCAAGCTCTTCGTCGAAGACATCGAACGCCACATGCTTTCCGGTGGTGAGGTCGTCATCGGTGTCCAGATGACCCAGCGCGGTCAGCGAAGCCCGAATCTCGGTGACCGCTGCGCTGCGGTCACCACAGCGCAGCGCCTCGCCGGCGCCGCGGTGCGGATGCGACATTCAAAGGCCTCCGGTGAGCTGGTGTGAACAGCCCTGCCGTTCATTGACAGGCTTGGCGGTATTGTCGCAGACGCTCGTCGATTTCGGGAAAACGCCAGGCAAATCGGGGCGATTTGTAGCGAACTATCCGACGTTGGGAACGGTGTCGGAAAGTTCGCGCAACAGCGCCGCCTTGCCTTTGGCTCCGACGATGCGCTTGACCGGCTGGCCGTCCTTGAACAGGATCAACGTCGGGATCGAAACCACCTGAAAGTTGCGGGCGGTCTCGGGGTTTGCGTCGACATCGAGTTTGGCGACGGTGAGCTGTCCGGCAGTTTCGGCCGCGATCTCCGCCAGCACCGGCGCCACCATCTTGCACGGTCCGCACCAGGTAGCCCAAAAGTCAACCAGCACAGGCGTATTGCTGGCCAGCACGTCGTTTTCGAAAGATGCGTCAGAAACGTCCACAGGTGCGCCCGCGGAGTCGGTGTTCGTCATGGTGCTCCAATCAAAGTGTTGCTGGTGCTGGGGTTTCGGCTGATTTGGCCGGTGCGGGTGCGGCCGACTCCGCATGCTCGGTCAACCAGTGTTCGGCGTCGATCGCCGCGGTGCAACCCGTGCCGGCGGCGGTGACGGCCTGCCGGTAGGTGTGATCGACCAAGTCGCCGGCCGCAAACACCCCGTCGAGCGAGGTGTTGGTGGTGTTGCCCTTCACCCGCACATAGCCTTCCGGGTCCAGGTCCACGGCGCCGCGCACCAATTCAGATCGCGGATCGTGGCCGATTGCGACGAAGACTCCGGTCACGGCCAGGGTGGATCGCTTGCCGGTGGTGGTGTCTCGTAGCCGCAGGCCGGTCACCGTGGTGTCGCCTTCGACGGCCTCCACGACGCTGTTGGTGATGAACCGGATCTTGTCGTTGCTGCGGGCCCGTTCGAGCATGATCTTCGAGGCCCGGAACTCGTCGCGGCGATGCACCAGGGTCACACTGCGGGCGAACTTGGTCAGGAAGGTGGCCTCTTCCATCGCCGAGTCTCCGCCGCCGATCACCGCGATGTCTTGGTCGCGGAAGAAGAAGCCGTCGCAGGTGGCGCAGGAGCTCACCCCGCGGCCCAGCAGTTCCTGCTCGCCCGGCACGCCCAGGTAGCGCGCCGCAGCGCCCATCGCCAGGATGACGGCCCGCGCGCGCAGGGTCTCGCCCTCGGCGGTGGTGACCGACTTGATCGGGCCCCCCAGCGACACCGACTCGATGTCTTCCATGCGCAGGTCCGCACCAAACCGCAGCGCCTGCTCGCGCATCTGGTCCATCAATTCGGGACCAAGGATCCCGTCACGAAAACCGGGATAGTTCTCCACTTCGGTCGTGGTCATCAACGCGCCGCCGAACGAGGTGCCTTCGAAGACCACCGGCGCCAGTTGCGCGCGCGCCGCATACAGCGCCGCGGTGTAACCGGCAGGGCCGGAGCCGATGATGATCACGTTGTGAACAGTGCTGGTTGAGGAGCTCATACCAACCTTTCGGATACTTCAAGCCGCTTCAAAGCAATCGAACGCCAGGGTAGGCGGTGCTTGTTCCCGCGAACACTACGGACGGTTGACGATCCTGTCAGCCAACAGGCCGGTGTCCACTGCACTACAGTTCGGCGCTACCGCCAAGGCAGTCACCGTGCCGGGCGTGTCGGCGGGGAGCACCAGCACGATCGCCGGGCGTCCGGCGATCTCCACCGGCCGGGCACCCAAAACCCGGGCGTCGGACGGGTAGCCCAATCCGGCCAGGCAGGACGTGCGGCGCTGCGGGTCGGCGAGCGGGCCGAAGTCCGGGTCGTTGTCGAGCAGGGCCAGGATCTGTTGGTCCGACAACGGAATCGTCATCGGTGGGCGCGACACCGTGATGTGCTCTGCGGTGGTGGGTCTGCTCGGCGTGGGTGCCGGCGCCTTGATCAGCGCCGCGGTTCCCAGCCAGGCTGCGACCGCAACCGCGACCAAACCGGTGACGCCGACGGCCACCCGGGCCGAGCGAGGCAGACTACCGCGGCGGATGGTGTGCCCGGCGCGCGGCCGGGACCGCTCGGGCTGCTCGGCGCGCCACGCAGCGGCGACGCGGTCGACGACCTCGGGCGCAACGTCTGGAGCCGACGGGGCGTCGCCGCCCAGGGCTGCGATGTCGCGGCGCACCCGGTTCAGCGCGTCCATCGTCTGCCGGGCGGCCGGGGCCGCGCGGACTTTCTTGCGTAGCCGGGCGGCGGTGTCGTCGTCGAGAAGACCTGCCTGCAGATCGCTGAGGGACTCCACCGTCAGCGGTGGATCGGCGCCCGCTTCGCCGCAGTCATCCGGCCCAACTCCATCCATCCGCCTCAGTGTCCGTCATCCACAACCCGAACGCCACGCGCGGCTCGCCTGGTTACCCGGCCGGGCGGTTGGGTGCGGTGTCGCTTTCCAGGTAGCCGAGGATCGCGGCAAGCCGGGCCCGGGCGCGGGCGCAGCGACTCTTCACCGTGCCCTCGGCCACCCCGAGCATCCCAGCGGTGTCGGCGACCGAATAGCCATGCATGTCGACCGCCACCACTGCGGCACGCTGCTCGACGGGAAGTCGCATCAGCGCGCGATGCACCGCGATCGCGGTCTCGACCTGCGCCGTCTGGTCGGCCACCGGGTAAACGTCGTCGAGTGCGATGGTGAGATGAGACTTGTTGCGGCGCAACCGGTCCAGGCATGCATTGACGACAATGCGATGCAGCCAGCTGCTGACCGCGGCGTCGTGTCGAAAGGAGCCGGCACCGCGGTGCGCCGAGATCATCGCGTCCTGCAGCGCGTCCTCGGCGTCCTCCGCGCTACGGCTGGTCAACCGGGCAACCCGGTGCAGCTGTCGGTGGTGACGGTGGAACAGTTCTTCGAACGCATACCGGTCTCCTGCGACGTGGGCAGCCAGTAATTCGGCGTCGCTACGTTGTTCACCACATTCTTTGCGACGGTCTTGCCGTACCAGGCGCCCGAAGCCCACGGCCGGACAGTAACCAATCGGTGGGTACCCGGCACTTCACCCAACCAGGCCAATGCATCAAGACGCGGCTTGGACCGTGACCTCGGAGATGCCGGTGCGGCTCTCGCCATCGGTAGTCCCCAACGTCGAAATCCACACCAGCAGATACGACGTGGGCGCCGACGCCTTGACCGGGATGCTGTTGTGGCCCGGCTGCATCGTCACCGGCTGAGTCAGCGCGGTGGTGTCGTCCAGCTTGGCCGGCGTCGCCGTCGCCGACGAGCGGATCTGAATTTTCGTTCCGGTGCTGGTCAGGTCGACGTTCACGGCACCCACCACGGTGGGTTGCGGCAGTTGCAGCAGCAAGCCGACACCGCTCTTGAAGGCGGGGAACGGAACAGCGTCGTGGTAGAGGTCGGTGTGCCACGCCGTCGCGGCGTTACCGTCGATCGCCAGCGCGGCCTCTCCCGGGTTGTCGGCCCCGCCGCCGGGGGAGAAGACCGTCGCGCTCACCGGCTTGACCACACTGCCGGCCGCCGGGCCGCCGTTAGAGCCCGAACTGGCCGAGGGCGCATTGAGGCCCAGCCGGTCTTTGTCCAGGCCACCGACGCCGCCGAACATTCGGCTCAGCACCGACGCCATGATCAGTAGTGCGACGACGATGATGGCGGCTCCGGCGCCGATCCAGATCGTCAGCGCGCGCCGGCGACGGACACGTGCCTGCGCCTCCTCCAGCGCGGGCGTGCGGATCCGGCCCGGCCGCGCGGGTGCGGGCGGCGGGTCTGGGAGCGGGCTCAACAGCTCGGTGCGGTCGGCCACCGCGGTCGCTTGCTGAAGCAGATTCAAAAGCGTTGCGGCACTGCGAATCCCGCCATCGCGCTGAATCGAATGAGTGGCGGCCGCGGAAATCTGGAAGGGAATGTCCCGGTCGATCGAACTGGGTTCGAGGGGCTGACCGGTCGCATCCCGCGGTGCCGGCGCCATCCCGCTGCGCACCCCGGACTCCGGCAGCGGCCACCGGTTGACCAGCAGCGCATAGAGCGCGGCGCCGATGCCGCGGATGTCGTCCTCAGGGGTGGCTTCAGGTGTGGTCGCCGGGAAGGCCAGGACCACGTCGCCTTCGATGCTGACCCGCACCCGGCTGGGATGGTCGATGGACAGCGCGACGCCGGCATGGTGGGCGGCCTCGGCGGCAGCCGCCAGCGTTTGCATGGCGCGGGCAGCGCCCACGGCGGATGGGGAGGTGTCGGCCACCTCCTGCAACGAACCACCCCGGATCCATTCGGCGACGACCAAGCCGCCGGTGCCGGTGTGGACGACGTCGAGAACCCGGCCGATCCCGAGTTTGTCGACACGGCTCAGCCGCATCGTGCGTGACAGGATCTCGCGAACTTGGTCGTCGGACAGCGCACCGTCCGGGTCCACGAACGTCAGCGAAACCTGCCGATCCAGCGCAGTGTCGAGCGCCTGCCAAAACTGCAGGTAAGGCGCTCCGCCGTGGAACACCAACAGCCGGTAGCGACCGCGGGCGATGCTGGCGCCGGGAACAAGGTGCAGGTCGTCCCGAGGCGGCGACGGCTCACGCGGCGCGTCGAACTCGATCGGATCGCCGCCGGCGTCGAGGCGCGTCGTTTCCAGGTCGGGATCCGCCGAGGATCCGCGGTTGGAACGTGTCGGCGGGTCCGGCGCCGCCACGGCGCCGATTTGGAGATCGGGTGGCACGTCGGGCTGGAAGTCGTCGACAGCCGGTGACGATGCGGGCCACGAAGTGGCCCGAGGAGGAATCGGGTCATCATCGACAGCCGGTGACGAAGCGGCCTGCCGGGGTGGTTCGGTCTCGGAGACAGCTTTGGATGAGGTGCTGTCCGATGGGCGGTCGGTCATCCCCGGTCCTTTCCGCATCTCCTCCCCAGCTACCTGCTCCGGAAGCCCCCGCCGGGCGGGCTGGCGCACCGGATATCCCCCCCGCGTAGTCGAATTCCTTTGCTCAGGGTACGTGAAGTGACCGGGGCGGAACAGCTGATCGGGGGCGACGGGATTGCGGCCAGCGACGTTCATCGAGGTGTCCGGAGGGGGCGGAGCCGGTCGGCGGGGAGGCAGCTGGCCAGCCGGGGAAGGCAGCACCCGCTTGCGGCTGGGCGCCCCGGCGGGTCTGGCGCCGATCCACCGGCGAAGTGCGGTCAGCGCCGCCTGCGCCTCGGGCACCCGCGCACGCAGCATGACGGCGGCCACGATCGGCGACATGATCACCGCGAGTACGAACAACCGCAATAGCGAGCCGGCGCCGCCGCCGTCGGCGGTGAGCCGCTGCATGCCCATCAGCACGTCCACCACATACGCGACCAACCCGGCCAGCAACGACGCGGTGAAGGTAACGAGGATGGTTCGCACCTCGGCGACGCCCAACAGATGGCCGCCGAGGGGCCGCAGCGCTTTGCGGAGCAGGTAGTACCCGGCGATCGCGCCGGCCAGAAATCCCAGGCCGTTGGCCAATCCCAGATAGCCGGCGACGAGCTCGGGGTTGTCGGTGATGTGCGGTGCGAACAGCGAGGCGGCGATCTTGACGGTCGTGATGATGACGATGATCGCGATCGGTATCCACGGTTGCTCGCGGGCGTAGAAGACGCGCAGCTCGAGCAGCACGATCGAGTATGGGATCAACGTGAACGCCGACAACGCGATCGCCGTGCCCAGATAGCCGGCGTCGACTTCACCGAAATGGCCGTAGGCGAACAGCGCGCTACCGATCGCCGGCCCGCCGACGGTCATGAACGCCACCGTCGGGATCAGCGTGATCATCGTCAACCGGCTGGCCAGCGAGAGGTCGGCCAGCACCGCCGGGGTGTCGTCGGCGGCCGCATTGCGGCTCAGCCGCGGCATCACCACGGTCAGCACCGTCACCCCGATGATGCCGAACGGCAGCATCAGCACCAGCCAGGTGTAGTTGTAGATCGCCGGGCCGGAAGCGGCCGCCGTGCTGGCGATCTGATTGGTGACGATCAGGCCGATCTGGCTGATCAGCACGTAGAACACCATGGCGGCAGCCATCGTGCCGAAGCGTTTGAGCCGCTCGTCGATTCCCCACAGCGGGCGAAGGCTGATGCGCTGACGCCGGATCGCGCCCAGCAGCACGACGCTCTGCGCGACCACCCCCAACGTGGTTCCGATGCCCAGCACCAGCAGCTTGGCGTTGCCCATCTGCACCGGGTCCACGGATAGTTGCCCCGGTGTTACCAGGTAGACGCCCAGGGTGGCGATCGCGACGACGTTGTTGATGACGGGCGCCCACGCCGGCGGGCCGAACACGTTGCGGGTGTTCAGGATCGCCATGAACACAGAGGAGAGGCCATAAAAGATCACCTGCGGCAACAGCAGGTAGGCGAACGCCGCCGTGAGCGGCTCGTTGACCTGGGGGTTGCGGCCCAGCATCAGCTGAACCAGAAGCGGCGCGGCGGCCACCGACAGCAGCGTGGTCACCAGCAGCAAGGTGGTCGCCAGCGTCACCAGGCGCCGCACGAACGCCGCGCCGCCGTCGGCGTCGTCATGCTCGGCGCGCGCCAGCACCGGGACGAAGATCGCGGTGAACGTCGCCTCCAGCACCAGCGCGGCGACCAGGTTCGGCAGCTGGTTGGCCACCGAGAATGCGCTGGACAGCGCCGCACCCAGGATCGCGGCGAGGAGCACGATCCGGGCGAAGCCGGTGACCCGGCTGACCAGGGTTGCGAACGCCATCCCCCACGAGCGCGACACCAGCGCCGCGTCGGAGAGCTCAGGGCGGGCCGGTGGTGGTGTGCCCTGCGACGACACCAGCCCGGTCGGCGGCAGCGGCCCGGTCGGCGGCCCGGGTCGATATGGCCGGCGCCGGCCCGGTGACCTCCGGGGTGGCTGCGCCGGTGGTGGCACGGGCCGGCCGGCCGAACTCATACGGGGTGCTCTTCGTCGACGTGGTGGTCCTCGCCGGCGAACGGTGTCTGCGAGGGTTCGGGCCGGTCGAGGTCGGCGCGGTCCGGCTGACCGCGGAAGCGGTGCCACAGCCGTCGTCCCGCGAGCGCCACCAGCACCGCCGCCGCGCTCAGCGTTATCGCGAACAGCACCTTGCCGTACGCGTTGGAGTGCACCGATAGCCGCACCGGCTCGCCCAGCGGTACACCCTCCGGCGTGTGCAACGTCACGTCGAGGGCGACGCGCTGGGTGAAGTTCACTTCGATGGGCACCCGCAGCGGCAGATATCCCGGCGGCATCTCGATTTCGCCGAGATCGGTCACCTGCATGCCGGGTGGGGCGTCGACGTGAAGTCGTACCCGGATCGGCACGGCCAGCCCGTTGTGCAAAGCCAGGGGGAGCGGGCTGTGCCCGGTGGCCAGCGTGTAAGAGCCGGTCGGGTTGACGATGGTAACCGCCCCGAACAAGTCATCGATCGCGGTGCCGACGATCTCGAGCCGGCGTTGCGCCAGCCCGTTGCGGGTGTCGGGCCGGTCGGCCTGGCTGACGGCACGCAGCATGTCCTCGCGCAGCGGGGCGGTATAGCTGACACCGGTCAGCCCGGTGCGGGCATCGGTTGTCAACGCCGCGGTCAGCCCCCACAGCCGGCCCACCTCGTTGGCGATCGTGGCGACGACGTTGTTATCGAACCGGCCACGGTGGCCCCCGTCGACGCTCGGGAGTTGCGGCGTCCCGTTGACGGCCGGGGTTGCTGAGGCCTCGGCGATCAGCGCCGGCAGCGGCCGTGGCGCTGCCAGGCCGGAGCGGATCGCGGTCGCCAGCGTGGTCAGGATGGCACCCGCGTCGTCGGAGCGCAGGTTCCAGGTGGTCGGCGGCAGCAGGATCTCGGCGCGCGGCGCGACACTTGGCTGCAAGGTTCGCCACAGCATCGAGCCCAGCGCGTCCTGACGGCGAGCGGTGTCGGAGTCGTGCTGTAGCCGAACCGCGAGCGCGGCGTCCAGGTAGGTCGGTGCGACCGGTTCAGAGCCGGTCGCCGCGAAGGCAGCACCGACGGCCGGGTCGAACGGCGCGAGCACCACCTGCGGCGACAGTCGCCGCGGCGAGGTGCTCAGCGGCGCCGGCGCACCCGCGGCGGAGTGTTCTGCGGACGCGTCGGCGGCGGCGATCACCACGTTATTGCCGTTGCCGCTCAACAGGTCGACGGTCCCGCGGGTCAACGGGCCATCGGGGATGAGGGTGGCGCCGC
Source organism: Mycobacterium sp. (assembly GCA_019236925.1). Classification (GTDB taxonomy): domain Bacteria; phylum Actinomycetota; class Actinomycetes; order Mycobacteriales; family Mycobacteriaceae; genus Mycobacterium. The sequence goes on from JAFAID010000106.1 coordinate 23,092, forward strand.
GGACCGCGGTGACACCGAGGATGTGGTCGACGATATCGCCGGCGGAGCTGGTGGCGATCGCGCTGAGCCCCGGATCGCCGGCACGTTGTACCGCGTCGAGATCGGCCTGGGCGTATGGCAGTGGGGCCACACACATCCGGTGAGCCAGTGCGCGCAATCGGTCCAACCAGCTCACCGCGGCGGCCTGCCCGGTCCCCGGATGCGTCGGCGTACCCGGTTGCTGGGCGGAGCCGTCGGGGGAGTCGGAGACGACGTAACCACCGGTCATCGCGTTGACGGTGACCAGCAGGTCCGGGTCGACGGCCAGGCACAGCGAACGGCCGATCGCGCCGTCGGGGTCGACGTCGCGGCTGGTCGCGAACTCGGCGGCGGCCAGCAAAACATCCAGCCGGCCGCCGGTGGCCAGCGAGGTCGCCAGCTCGTCGTCCATCAACCGCACCGGTATCGTGCCGCCCGGTACACCGGGCGCCAGCCGGGGCCGGTCGGCCAGCGGCCACAGCATCGTGATCGGCACGGGTTTAGAGGTGTCGGGCGCGACGACGGCGCTCAACGCGTCGCCGGAGGCGTTGAGCGGATCAGGCGGTACGCCCACCACCGGCAGCAGGAACCGGGCGTCGTCGAGCCGCGCGGGTTCGCCGTAGTCGGGTGTCCCATTCGCGTTGACCAGCAGGGGGTAGACGCCCGGCTTGCCGATAGCCAGCGACGGTTTGGTCAGCGAGCGAACCGGGGCGGACAGCGTGAAACCGACTTTCTGGCCGCGCTGCAGCTCACGGGAGACTGTCAGGAAGTCGGCAACGGGCTGGTATTGGTCGGTGGTGCCGTCCAGGTTGGTGCGCAGCCCTGCCGATGTGCTCACCGCCGCGGCGTGCTCGAGGCGGACCATCACGTCGCGGACCGGACGGTCACCGACGTTGGTCACGGTTCCGGCGACGGTGACGACGGGCTCGCTGGTCGTGGTGATCATTTGCGGGGTCACCTGATCGATCCGGACCTGCACGAATGGAGTGGCGCCGGGCTCACCCGCGGCGGCGCGGGGCGCGGCGGTCGGTAGCGTGAATGCGCCGGTGAAAGCCGTCAGAATGCCGACTACGACGACGAGGCGCCACGCGGCGGCCCACCGGAGCCGCGGCGCGACCAAAGCACCGATCGCCCGTATAAGCCGGTGGTGCCCCCACATTGATTCGTTCTGCATCGTCGTCGGCGGCTAAGACCCTATGGCCCGGGACCGCGGCCATTCTTCCGACCCCGCACCGACTCGTCGGGCCGACGGTTTCGGGTGCGCGAATGTGTCTGCGGCCGCCGACGTGGCGAGGTGGGCGGCAGCGGGGGCAACGCGGCCAGGCCGTCGGTCTGCAACTTGTCGATCAGTTCGTCGGCCACCTCGGCCAGCCGGCGTTCGTCGGCGTAGGCCAGCCGGGATGGCAGCTCGGCGATCGGCACCCAGGCCACCTCGGCGACCTCGACGTCGTCGTCGGACAGCTCTCCACCCGAGCAGCGCATTAAATAATGGTGCACGGTCTTGTGCACCCGCCGTCCGTCGGTGACGAACCAGTAGTCGATCCTGCCCAGCGCCGCCAGCACGCTGCCCTGAATCCCGGTCTCCTCGGCGACCTCGCGGATTGCCGTCTGCTCGGCCGTCTCACCGAGTTCGATATGTCCTTTGGGCAGCGACCACAGCATCCGCCCGCGCCGGTCGACGCGACCGATGAGCGCGGCGACCTGCTCTTCACGGGGCCTATCGATACCGTCGATGACCAAACCACCGGCCGACGTTTCGTGCACGGTGCGCAGCCGCTCAGGGCCGCGGCGTGCGGAACGGGCGCGGGCCGGCTTAGCCCCACCTGCTGGCGTGCTGCCGTCGATCGCCGCGTTGTCGGTGTGGCCCTGCCCGGACCCTGCGCTGCGGCGACCACGGCGCCTCCCCCGGCGCCGGCGTGGTTGCGCTTTTTCGCCATCCGACACCCAAGCGATAGTAGCTGGCGTGCCAGGACGCTCCTGCCGCACTCGCCGGTCAGCCGCCGGACCGCCGTTTAGGCGTTACACGCGACCGCATCGTCGCCGGACTAGGCTCATCGAACGTGCCCGAAGCTGCCCAGGATGCCGATCTGCTGACCGCCGCCGCGGTTGCGTTGAACCGGCACGCCGACCTGCTGGGCGGGCTCGGCTCGGTGTTCGCCGCGGCGGGCCACGAGTTGTATCTGGTGGGCGGGTCGGTGCGGGATGCGTTGATGGGCCGGCTGAGCGCCGATCTGGATTTCGCCACCGACGCGCGGCCCGAGCAGGCGCAGAGATTGCTGCGCCCGTGGGCAGATGCGTTGTGGGACACCGGTATCGAGTTCGGGACCGTCGGTGCCGGTAAGGGCGAGCACCGGTTGGAAATCACCACCTTTCGCGCCGACCGATATGACCGGGTATCGCGCAACCCGGAGGTGCGTTTCGGCAACTCTTTGGACGACGACCTGGTGCGCCGGGATTTCACCGTCAACGCGATGGCAGTGCGCATCACGGCAGCCGGGGCCGGCGAATTCGTCGATCCGCTAGGCGGTTTGGCCGCGCTGCGCGCCGGCGTGCTGGATACCCCGGCGGCCCCGGCGGAGTCGTTCGGCGACGACCCGCTGCGGATGCTGCGCGCCGCGCGGTTCGTCTCGCAACTGGGCTTCACGGTCGCCCCGCGAGTACGCACCGCGATCGACGAAATGGCGCCAGAGCTGGCCCGGATCACCGCCGAGCGGGTGGCGGCGGAATTGGACAAGTTGCTGCTGGGCAAGGACCCGTCAGCCGGAATCGAGCTGATGGTGCAGACCGGGATGGGCGACGTGGTGCTGCCTGAGGTCGGCGGCATGCAAATGGCCATCGACGAGCACCACCAGCACAAAGACGTCTACCAGCATTCGCTGACGGTGCTGCGCCAGGCGATCACCCTGGAAGACCCCCCGCCAGACGGAGGCCCCGACCTGGTTTTGCGCTGGTCGGCGTTGCTGCACGACATCGGCAAGCCCGCCACCCGCAAGCACGAACCCGACGGCGGAGTCAGTTTCCACCACCACGAGGTGGTCGGCGCCAAGATGGCCCGAAAGCGGTTGCGGGCGTTGAAATATTCCAAACAGATGGTCGACGACATATCGCAGCTGGTGTACCTGCATCTGCGATTCCATGGCTACGGCGACGGCAGGTGGACCGACTCGGCAGTGCGCCGCTACGTCACCGACGCGGGGCCGTTGCTGCCCCGGCTGCACAAGTTGGTACGAGCCGACTGCACCACCCGCAACAAGCGACGAGCCGCCCGGCTGCAGGCCAACTACGACAACCTGGAAGCACGCATCGCCGAGCTTGCCGCCAAGGAGGACCTGCAGCGGGTCCGGCCGGATTTGGACGGCAACGAGATCATGGAACTGCTTGGCATCCCGCCGGGTCCGCAAGTGGGGGAGGCGTGGAACTACCTCAAAGAATTGCGGTTGGACCGTGGGCCGCTAAGCCATGAGGAGGCGACGGCCGAGCTGATGACCTGGTGGCGCTCCCGCGGGAACCAGTAGCGGCTCGGCGGCGTCCCATTTGGCGTGGAGTATTGCTTGGGCGACGGTGACGGCACGGCGACGATCTGGGACCGCGACCCGGATATCGACCTGGACGGTGACGGCCGACTGGATGCGGTCGGGCTGGATTTCGACGGCGACGGGCTGGCCGATGACGCGCTGGCCGATTTCGACGGCGACGGCATCGCCGACCACGCCGTGCTCGATCTCGACAACGACGGCATCGCGGAAAGCTACTTCACCGACGACGGCTCGGGGACCTGGGCGGTGGCCTCGAACCCACCCGCGGGCCCGCCGCGACCCGGCCAGCCCGCCGTCGGGCAACTGCGCTGGTTGGGGCTCGACGGCGTCGAGCACACCGGCGGACCGCTGGTCGACTTCGACGGCGACGGGCAGGCCGACGACCGGCTGCTCGACAGCGACGGTAACGGGCTGGCCGACCGCGCAATCTCCGCCGACGACAACGGCGTGACGGGCTACGTCGACACCGACGGCGACGGACGGTGGGATGTCAAGCTGACCGACACCGACGGCGACGGCGCCGCCGATGCGGCCAGCGCGCTGCAGCCCAAACCGTAGGCGCCCCGTGACCCGCGATCCCGGTTACCGAGCTCCGGGAACGTCGGCGGGTGACCGGGACAACGGTAGAGCGCCATCCGGCGATTGCTCATGTCGTGCTCGCCGAGAAACGTGCAGCCGGCATGCTCACACACCCTCCGCGCCGCGGTATTGCGGTGGTCAGGATCGAACATGATTCGGCGACAACGGGGTTCGCGCTCGAAAAGACTCGCGACGACGTTTGGAAAGAGAAAAGGGGCGAGGCCCTTATTGACGAGCGTCAACTCAGCGATCGCCGCGTGCGGCCCGATGTCGTGGGCGTCGGCTCGATACCTCGAGGGGCCCTTCAGTCAACCCTTATCGCCCGGCGCTTCGGTTGGTGGGCCCGGCTTTCTTTGCGCTGCGCGCTCATCGGCCGACGCCCGGTGGTCCGGCGAAGGCCTGAGCGATCTGCAGCCACTGCCGCGCATCGTCTCCCTCTGCCGTCAGGTCAAGATCGCGCAGCGCACGCCGCTGGGTGACCAGGAAGCAGAAGTCCTGCGCGCCGCCGATGACTCGCTGCGCGGCGTCCGGCGGGCCCCACGACCAGGTGCTGCCGTCGGGGGCACGTAGCTCGACGAGAAACGGCTCGGTGGGCGCGGGCAGCCCGTTGACGGCGAAGGCGTAGTCGCGGGTGCGCACCCCGATATGAGCGACCGAACGCAGCCGTGCGGTCGCCGGGCGCGTGACGCCCAGGGTGTCGGCGACGTCGAGGCCGTGCGCCCAGGTCTCCATCAGCCGCGCCGTCGCCATCGACGCAGCGCTCATCGGCGGCCCGAACCACGGCAGTTTGCGCCCGTCGGGGACCGCCAGCAGCGCGTTGTGTAGCCGGGTGCGGGTCAGCCGCCAGTCGGCGAGCAACTCGGCGGGCGCGGTCGCGGCCAGTTCCTCGGCCCCCGCCTCGACTAAGCCGATCGGATCGGTCGCCGCGATCTCCAGCAGTCCGGCGAACGCCGCCTCGTCGGTGATCGCGGTCAGCGAGCCGCGGTCGGTCCACAACAGGTGCCCGATCTGGTGCGCAATGGTCCAACCCACCGCCGGCGTCGGGGCAGCCCACCGATCCTCGGCAAGCGGCGCGACCAGCGCATCGAGCTCGTCACTTTCGGCGCGCAGATCGGCAACGATCTCTTGCAGAGCGGCCATATGTGTACCTTAACGATCCGCATCGAGTTGGCTGCGGCGGCCGATGATGCTGTGGGCGGCGAGCCCGCACAGGTAGAGCCCGGTCCCGGCCAACACCAGCGCGGGGGAGTGGCCGTCGAGCGGAATGACGGTCGCCGCCGCGGCGATCGCGCCGGTGAACGTCACCCAGAACAGCGAATCCTGTACTGCGAACACGTGTCCGCGCAGGGCGTCGTCCACGTCGACCTGAATCGCGGCGTCGCCACAAAGCTTGACCACCTGGCCTGCCGCGGCCAGGAAGAACCCGCAGGCCGCCATCGCCGCCAACTGCAGACCGGCCCCGGCGAGCTGGATCGTCGCGGCGATCGCCAATGCCCCATTGGCGGTGGCGTAGCGGCCCCAGCGGCGCACCGCGGGCGGCGTCACCACATTGGCCAGAAAGGCCCCGGTCCCGGTGGCGGTCAGGAACAGCATCGCACCGCCCAACGCGCCGACATATGAGGCACCGCCGCTGCGCACCAGCAGCAGCACCACCAGCGTGTTGATGCCGAACACCATCCGGTGCGCAGCCAGCCCGGAAAGGGTGGCGGCGACGGTGGGACGGTTCTGTACCGTGCGGGCGCCGTGTATCCAGCCGGTGATGACCGCGTAGATGACCGATCCGTGGATCGCCCGACGGGTGTCGTCGGGACCCAGCACGTGGGGACGAAACCGCAGCGACAGCAGCAGCGCAACCAACAGCGGGATAGTGACCAGCAAGATGATCGACGCGGCGCCGTTGTCGCCGGCACCGAAAACGGTACGGGGTATCAGCATGAAGCTGGCGCCGACGAAGGCGGCGAGCGCAGCGGTTGCCGTCGCGATCGAGTTCATCGTGACGACCTGCTCGCGGGGCACCACATGGGGCAGGGCGGCGGACAGGCCGGAGGAGGCGAACCGGGCCAGGCCGTTGACCACCAGCGCGCCCCAGAGCACCAGCACGTTGCCGGCACCGACGGCGAGACAGATCCCGACCAGTGCCACCGCCACCAAGCGGCCCAGGTTGGCACCGACCAGCACCAGCCGGCGATCCCAGCGGTCCATCAACGCACCGGCGAACGGACCCAGCAGCGAAAACGGCAAGAACAGCACCGCGAAGGCAGCGGCGATCGCCATCGGGCGGGCGGCCCGCTCGGGATTGAACAGCAGCGCTCCGGCCAGACCCGCCTGGAAGAGGCCGTCGCCGAACTGGCTTGCGGTGCGCAGTTCGAGCAGCCGCCAGAAGTCGGGCAAGCCGCGCACCGAGCGCCAGACAGCGACAGGTGCGCGCCTGTGAATCACTGAACCTCTTCCCCGTGGGGCCCGGCACTCCCAGACCGGGCCTCAGGCCCCTGTAAACAACAGTACAAATATCGAGCAGTGCCTGGCTTGTTCACGACAGCGGCCCCGCACGGATGCCATGATGGAGTCGTGGCGCAGCCCGAAGACCCGGAGGACTTTATTGCCCCCGCCGCGCACCGTGTGCGAGCGGGCACTTTGCTTCTGGCTAACACGGATCTGCTCGAGCCGACGTTCCGCCGCAGCGTGATCTACATCGTTGAGCACAACGACGGCGGCACGCTGGGAGTGGTGCTCAATCGCCCCAGCGAGACTGCGGTCTACAACGTGTTGCCACAGTGGGCCAAGCTGTCGGCGAAACCGAAGACGATGTTCATCGGGGGCCCGGTGAAGCGTGACGCAGCGCTGTGCCTGTCGGTGCTGCGAGTCGGCGCCGAGCCCGACGGCGTAGCCGGCCTGCGGCACGTGGCCGGCCGGATGGTGATGGTCGATTTGGACGCCGACCCCGACTCGATCGCTCCGCTGGTGGAGGGAGTGCGGATCTACGCGGGGTACTCCGGTTGGACGATCGGTCAGCTGGAAGGTGAGATCGAGCGCGACGACTGGATTGTGCTGTCGGCGTTGCCATCTGACGTTCTGGTCCAGCCAAGGGTGGATCTGTGGGGACGGGTGCTGCGGCGCCAGCCGCTGCCGCTTGCGCTGCTGGCCACCCATCCGATCGACATCAGCCGCAACTAAGCGGCCAGCTGATCGCGGGACAGTCGGCTGGCGATCACCGAGCACACCACCAGCTGTATCTGGTGAAAGATCATCAGCGGCAACATGATCACCCCGACCGTGGCCGACGGGAAGAACACCAGCGCCATCGGAAGACCCGATGCCAAGCTCTTTTTCGAGCCACAGAACAGCAGCACGATCCGGTCGCCGCGGTCGAGCCCGGCCAAATGACCGATCAGCCAGGTGAATACCAGCACCGCTACTAACAGCGCGGTGTCGATGACGGCGACCGCGACCAATTGCCACGGATCGACACTGAGCCAGATGCCTTCCACCATGCCGATCGAGAACGCGGTGTACACGATCAGCAGGATCGAACCCCGATCGACCGCTTTGGTCAAAAGCGAATGCCGGGTAATCCAGCCGGCGATCCACGGCCGCATCAATTGGCCGAGCACGAACGGCAGCAATAGCTGGAGCACTATGTCGCGAATCGCGGTGGCGTCCATGCGAGCGCCGCCGCTGGTGTTCATCAGCAGCACCACGAGCAACGGTGTCAGCACCACCCCGACGATGTTGGACACCGACGCGCTGACCAGCGCGGCCGAGACATTGCCCCGCGCAATCGATGTGAACGCGATAGAAGACTGCACGGTCGACGGGACCAGACACAAGAACAGCACCCCGTTGTACAAGTCGAGGTTCAGCAGCCAGGGCACCAGCCCACGAGCGGCTAGTCCAAGCACCGGAAAGACCACGAACGTGGTGGCCAGCACCAGCAGATGCAGCTGCCATCGTTTGACGCCCTGCCATGCCTGCTGCGGTGACAGCCGCGCACCGTACAGCCAGAACAGCAGTGCGATCACGGCTTTGGCAGCAGCCGACATCACGTCCGCGGCAGCGCTGCGGGCCGGTAGCAGCGCTGCGAGGGCCACCGTCGCCGCCATCGCCAACAGGAAGGTGTCGATCGGCAGGGCTGGCAGCCGCCTCAGCACGAGCGGCGGCCCGCATCGCTCAACGGCAGGCGAGCGTGCAGGTCGCGCAGGCGCCACCGCAATCGGGCGTGGCCGCTTCGCGGCGCAGCGCGTACCGCGCACTCTGCCAAGCGCCGACGGCCACGGTGCCGACGGCGCCGACAATGCACACCCCGACACATACGCCGAGGACCGGAAGCGCGGTATCTCGCGGCGCGGCAAGTGCCACCGCACCGCCGGCGGCCAGCATTACCGCAGCCGCCAGCTGCGGTGGCGCGACTGTGCGCATCACCACCTGGGCTGTGTCGGGGGTAACCGACCGGGATAGCGACCATAATCCGCGCGCGGCCATGACAACCGCGGCGCACACGCACTGGGGCACCCCAGCGAAGCGAGGGGACACTCCGGCGATGAGCATGGGGCCCCAATACGAGGCGGCCCGATGCGCCGCAGCGCCCGGCTACTAGTGCGATAGCGCTACCGGCGGAGCGGCAGCTGATGGGGGCACGGCGGCTGGGGCGGGCGCCGCGGGGCCCTGCGGCGGAGCCGGCGGTGGGTTGGACCCGGGCGGGCCGGCCCGGAACCCGTTGATGATGGCGTCGGTCGCCGGCGCCTCGCCGACTGCGGTGGCGGCATCCGTGTTCACCGCCAGCGACACCAGATACTTGTCCGGTCCGGAGGTGACGATGACGTGGCGCCGGGAGGTGTTGACCGTCATCTCGTTTTCGCGGTAGGTGCCCTCGATGATCGACGACGGAGAGCCGTTGAAATCGGCGAGCGAGGCGTTGGTGGTCCGCCAGGCGGGCAGTTGCGCGCTGTCCAGATACCCGTGTGTGATGGCTTCCTTGGGATCGAAATCGCCGACCAGCCGGTAGACGACCAGCTGGGCGTTGGAGGTGTAGAGGCTGCTGCTGCGGCGGTTCGCGGTCACCACGAACGCGTCAGGGACGTTGGGGTCGGGCACCTGTGTCCAGCCGGGCGGCATCGGCAAGGTGATGTCGAGCGCTTTGAAGTTCTGCGCCTGTTGCGGCTCCAGCTTGACGTTCTTGCTCCCGAAATAATCGCGCAGCGTCCCGGACTGGGCCGGAACGAGCATCGGCGCCGGTGGCGCGGCTGCCGGGGCCAGCGCCGGCGCGACGGGCGGGGACACCGCGGGGGCTGCGGCCGCCGTTCCCGGAATGGGGTTGCTGACGGCCCCGGGGGCGACGGTGACGGCCTGCGGCATCAGGGGCGGAACAGGGACCGGAGCGGGATTGGGCCGGGGCGGAAACCCCGGTTCTGCCGACGCGGTGGGGCAGGCAAAGCCCAGCACACCCACGACGCCAACGGCTAGGCCAGCGACCGTCACCCGCCAGCTACGGGCAATCTGCATCATGAGAGTCGGTCCTTCCCTTATCCCTCAGTGGCGAAGCATGAGTCGGACTGTAACCACGCCGAACGAGTGGCTACCAGGCTTGGAATAGACCTGGAATACACCTGGGATAAAGCCCTGATCGGTCCGCAACGCAACCGAGACAAACGTGTGCCCGGCGGGCCCGCCACCGCCGCCCTTATAACCTGTTGGACGTGACCGACTCCCCAACGGCCGCGACGGGCCCGCACCCTGGTGCCGGCCCGGCTGCCCACGCCGACCCCGATGCGCCGCGGTTTCGGTACACCGCGGACCTGGCCGGCCGCATCGAAGCGACCTGGCAGGACAACTGGAACCGGATGGGGACCTTCAACGTGCCGAACCCGGTCGGGTCGCTGGCACCGACGGACGGCTCTCCCGTGCCAGACGACAAAATGTTCGTCCAGGACATGTTCCCGTATCCGTCGGGCGAGGGGCTGCACGTCGGTCATCCGCTGGGCTACATCGCCACCGACGTCTACGCCCGCTACTTCCGGATGGTCGGCCGTAATGTGCTGCACGCGTTGGGCTTCGACGCGTTCGGTCTGCCCGCGGAGCAGTATGCGGTGCAGACCGGCACCCACCCGCGCAGCCGGACCGAGGCCAACATCGTCAACTTCCGGCGCCAGCTGGGCCGGCTGGGCTTCGGCCACGACAACAGGCGAAGCTTTTCCACCACTGACGTCGAGTTCTACAAATGGACGCAGTGGATCTTCCTGCAGATCTATAACGCGTGGTTCGACCCCGCCGCCAACAAAGCCCGGCCGATCACCGACTTGGTCGCCGCATTCGATTCCGGCGCTCGGCAATTGGACGATGGCCGGGACTGGGCCAAGCTGTCGGCAGGTGAACGCGCCGACGTGATCGACGGCCACCGGCTGGTCTACCGAGCTGATTCGATGGTGAACTGGTGTCCGGGGCTGGGCACCGTGCTGGCCAACGAGGAGGTCACCGCTGACGGCCGCAGTGACCGCGGAAACTTTCCAGTGTTCCGTAAGCGGTTGCGGCAGTGGATGATGCGGATCACCGCCTACTCCGACCGGCTGCTCGACGAGCTCGACGTGCTGGACTGGCCGGAAAAGGTCAAAACCATGCAGCGCAACTGGATCGGTCGCTCCACCGGCGCCGCCGCGCTGTTCTCGGCACGCACAACCGACGGCGAGACCGTCGACCTGGAGGTGTTCACCACCCGGCCGGACACCCTGTTTGGCGCCACCTATCTCGTGCTGGCGCCCGAGCACGACTTGGTCGACCGGTTGGTCGCGACCGAATGGCCGGACGGGGTGGACCCGCGTTGGACCTTCGACGGCGCCACACCGGCTCAGGCGGTGGCCGCCTACCGGCAGACCGTCGCGGCGAAGTCCGACCTGGAGCGCCAGGAGAACAAAACCAAGACCGGTGTCTTCCTGGGCAATTACGCGACCAATCCGGCCAACGGCGGGCAGGTGCCGATCTTCATCGCCGACTACGTGCTGGCTGGATACGGCACCGGGGCGATCATGGCGGTTCCCGGCCACGATCAGCGCGACTGGGAGTTCGCCCACGAGTTCGGGCTGCCGATCGTCGAAGTCATTGCCGGCGGCGATATTTCCGAGGCCGCCTATGCCGGTGACGGGGTGCTGGTGAACTCGGGCTACCTGAACGGACTCGACGTGGCGGCGGCCAAGGAGGCCATCACTGCGCGGTTGGAATCTGATGGCCGCGGCCGGGCGCGCATCGAATACAAGTTGCGCGACTGGCTTTTCGCGCGGCAACGCTATTGGGGCGAACCCTTCCCGATCGTCTACGACGGCGACGGGCGCCCGCACGCACTGGGCGAAGCCGCGTTGCCGGTCGAGTTGCCCGACGTCCCGGACTACTCGCCGGTGCTGTTCGACCCCGACGACGCCAACAGCGAACCGTCCCCTCCGCTGGCCAAGGCGACCGACTGGGTGCACGTCGAGTTGGATCTCGGCGACGGGCTGCAGCCCTACACCCGCGACACCAACGTCATGCCGCAGTGGGCGGGCAGCTCCTGGTATGAGCTGCGCTACACCGACCCACACAACTCAGAACGGTTCTGCGCCAAGGAGAACGAGGCCTACTGGATGGGCCCGAGGCCGGCCGAACATGGCCGCGACGACCCGGGCGGCGTCGACCTGTACGTCGGAGGTGCTGAACACGCGGTGCTGCACCTGCTGTATTGCCGGTTCTGGCACAAAGTGCTCTACGACCTGGGTCACGTCAGCTCCCGCGAGCCCTACCGCCGCCTGGTCAATCAGGGCTACATCCAAGCGTTCGCCTACACCGACGACCGCGGAGCCTACGTGCCCGCCGCTGACGTGATCGAACGCGACGGCGGGTTCGTCTACCCGGGGCCCGACGGGGAGATCGAAGTCTTCCAGGAATTCGGCAAGATCGGTAAGAGCCTGAAGAATTCGGTATCGCCGGACGAAATGTGCGACGACTACGGCGCCGACACGCTGCGGGTGTACGAGATGTCGATGGGCCCGTTGGAGGCCTCACGTCCCTGGGCCACCAAAGACGTCGTCGGGGCGCACCGCTTCCTGCAACGAGTCTGGCGCCTGGTGGTCGACGAGCAGACCGGCGACATCCGCGTCGTCAACAGCCCGGACCTCGACACAGAGACGCTCCGGTTGCTGCATCGCACCATCGCCGGTGTCTCCGAAGACTATGCGGGACTGCGCAATAACACCGCGGTGGCCAAGCTGATCGAGTACACCAATCACCTGACCAAGGAACACCGTGACTCGGTGCCGCGGGCAGCGGTCGAGCCGTTGGTCCTGATGCTGGCGCCGCTGGCGCCACACCTCGCCGAGGAGCTGTGGCAGCGGCTGGGCAACCCGACGTCGCTTGCGCACGGGCCGTTCCCGGTGGCCGACCCCGACTACCTGGTCGAAGACACCGTCGAGTACCCCGTGCAGGTCAACGGCAAAGTACGCGGCCGTATCACGGTGCCCGCCGACGCGGACGCCGACGCCGTGGAAGCCGCTGCGCTGGCCGATGAGAAAGTGCAGACGTCGCTGGCGGGTGCCACACCGAAGAAGGTGATCGTCGTCGACGGACGGCTGGTCAACCTGGTCGTCTAGCCTCGCCTGTAGACCCGCCTCTCCCCCGCAAGCGGGTGGGCCCACACCGCACGTAGGAGAGTACCCCCACCTCGGGCGGTCCGGCCCGCATCGTCAGCGGGCGCGGGGCCTGATCACAACCTCGTGGACGTGACCGTCTGGCGGGGTGGCCACCACCTGGGCGACGACTTCTGCAACGGTGTCCGGCTTGAGGAAGCGATCGGGTTCGTAGTCGTCGCCTTCGAAGGCGACCAGCGCCTGCTGCATGTCGGTGTCGACGCGACCGGGGTAGACGGTGGTGACTCGCAGCGTCGGTTCGCTCTCGCGCAGTGAGTCGGCGAAGGCGCGCTGCGCGAACTTGCTGGCCGAGTACGAGGCCATGGTCGCTGACGCGGTGCGTCCCGTGCCGGAGCTGATGAACACCACCTGCCCGCCCGTGCGCCGCAGGGCCGGCAGCAGCGCGAGCGTAATAGCCACTGCACCAACGACATTGACCTCAAAGGTGGTGCGCCACTCGTCGACGGTGGACTCGGCGACCGGGCCCGGGAAGAACACCCCGGCGTTGTGGACAAGCACATCGAGCTCGCCGATGGCCGCGGTGGCCGTGGGGATCGCGTCGGTTTCGGTCAGATCCAGCGGCAGCGTCGTGGCGCCGAGCCGCTCCGCGGTGGCGTGCAGCGCAGACGAGGGCCGTCCGGCCAACAGCAGGGCATGCGTCGGCGCCAGGGCGGTGGCGATGGCGGCGCCGATTCCGCGACTAGCACCGGTGACAAGCGCGGTCCGCATGGCTGTCAGCTTAGGGGCGGCACGCGTTGAGGCTGGTCAAGCCCGGAGTGCTATACCTATTCGCCGGCGGCCTCTGCTGCTGGGCTGGCTACCGGCTCGCTGGCAGCCAGCCGCTCCAGCGGCGCGAGTGCTTTGGTCAGGGTGTCCAAGTCGGACTCGCTGAGATGGCTGAGTAGCGCAGCCAAGGCGCCGATCCGGTTGGTCAGCGACTCGCGGTGAACGGCCAACCCCCGCGGGGTGATGTCGACCAGCACAGCGCGCAGGTCCGACGGGTCGCGCGAGCGCTTGACCAGGCCGATCTTCTCCAGCCGGCGGATCGCAACGGTGGTGGTGGGCGTCCGGACACGTTCGTGCGCGGCAAGGTCGGTCATCCGGATCGGACCGCGATCGAGCAGGGTGACCAGAATCGACAGCTGGGCCAGCGTCAGCTCGCCGGCCGTTGCGGCGCCGGCACTGTGATCACCGCGGCGCAGAATCGAGAACAGCTTGGCCAGCGTGCGGTGAAGCCCCTCAGCCAACTCGGTGAGCTCCGGGACCGTGGCTTCGCGTTCCGCCATAGTTCGCCAGTCTAACCTGTCTGGGGTTCACAGACCCAGAAACCCGTTTTGCTGTCAAAGTACTTGCGACAAGAAGCGCTGCAACCGCTCGGTTTCTGCGGCCTCGAATATCTGGTCCGGCGGGCCGGGTTCCACTACCTGACCATGGTCCATGAAGACAACTGTGTCGGATGTCGACCTGGCGAAACCCATTTCGTGGGTGACCACCAGCATGGTCATGCCTTCGGCGCCCAAGTCCGCGATCAGCGCCAGAATGCCCTTGACGAGTTCGGGATCCAGCGCCGAGGTCGCTTCGTCGAAGAGCATCACTTGCGGCCCCAGCGCCAGCGCGCGGGCGATCGCGATTCTTTGCTGCTGCCCGCCCGACAAGGCGCCCGGACGGCTATGGCACTTGTGTTTCATGCCGACTCGGTCCAGCTGGGCCAGCGCCAGCTCGCGGGCCTCGTCGGCGGACAGACGCTTGAGTTTGCGCGGCGCCAGCATCATGTTGTCCAGCACGCTGCGATGCGGGAAAAGGTTGAAATGCTGAAACACCATGCCAATCCGCTGACGCAGTCGATTGGGATCGTCCATTAGCACCGACCGCCCGTCCAGCAGGATGTCGCCGCGGTCGGGCTCGTGCAATCGGTTCAGAATCCGCAGCAGTGTCGACTTGCCGGAGCCCGACGGGCCGATCACCGCCACCGTGCTGTCGGCCTGCGCGTCGATATCAATCCCGCGCAGCACGGTGTTTCGGCCGAACGACAGGTGAATATCCTTGCCCGCCAACGCTACTGGCGGCGGCTGCGCATCGCGGTCGGTCACGTCATCTCCTGGCTGCTCGCCGAGACGAGCGGGTTCTCCGGCTCGGTCGCGGCCCTGCCCTGGCGAAGGCGGTTGTCGACGAGGTTCACCAGGTGGGTCAGCGGGATGGTCAACATCAGGTAGAAGATTCCCGCTGCCACCAACGGTGAGAGGCTGCCGGTCTGCGCGTTGAAGTCGCGGCCGACCTGGAACAGCTCGCGTTGCCCCGCGATCAGCCCCAGGAAGTACACCAGGGCCGAGCCCTTCAGCAGCGCGATGAACTGGTTGACCAGCGCAGGTAGCACCCGGCGGATCCCCTGGGGTATCACCACCAACCCCATCGAGGCGCGGTAGCTCAGCCCCAGCGCGCGGGCGGCTTCCAACTGGCCGGACTCGACGCTTTGAATGCCCGAACGGAAGATCTCGCCGATGTACGCCGCGGCCGTCAGCCCGAGCGCGGCGATGCCGAGCGGGTACGGGTTGTTGTGGGTCAGCCCGCCCACGACTGGCCCGATGCCCAGCCCGATCAACAGGATGATCACCACCTCGGGCAGGCCGCGGAAGATGTCGGTGTACACCCGGGCCGGCCAACGAAGCCAGCGCGCACGCGAAATGCCGGCAACCGCCAGCACAATGCCCATCGCCAAGCCGATGACCGCGGAGCTGACCGTCAAGATCAGCGTGTTGGGCAGCCCGGTCTTCAATAGCACCGGGATGGTCTGCCGGTAGAGGTCCCAGTCGAAGAACGAGTCCCGCAGCTGGGCCAGCGTCGACTTCGGCGGGGCGGCCTCGTCGATCGCACGATGATGCCGCTCGGCGATCGCGGCAAAATCCGGCAGGCGCGGTGCCAACGCCGACTTCGATCCCGGGTGCCATCCCCGCGGCAAGGGCCGCGGAACCCAGTCGGTGTAGAGCTGCGCCCAGGTGCCGTCGGCGATCACGGCATCCAGCCCGGCATTCAGCGCGTTGATCAGCGGCTGATTGTCTTTGGCCACCGCGTAAGCCACGAAGTTGCCCAGGCCGAACGTGTAGGCGGCGATGGAGGCAGTGTCGCCGGGCCGCATCACGTTGGTCGCCTCCATCGCCGGCGCCACCCACGCGTCGATCTGATGGGTCTTGACGCTGGTGTACACGGTGGTGAAGTCCGGGAACTTGACCGGCTCGATATGCAGCGTGTCGACGACGTACGCCTCTTCGACGGTGCCCTGCACGACGCCGATCCGCTGTCCGGGGCCCAGCTCGTCGAAGCTGTCGATCGGCGAGCCGGACGGCACGATCAGCGACAGGTAACCGAAGTCGTAGCCATTGGTGAATCCGACGGTGCGACGGCGTGCTTCGGTGGCCATGATCGACGACGAGCCGACGTCGAAGCGCCGCGTCGCGACCTGGGCCAGCAGCCCGGAGAATTCGGTACCGGCGAAGACGACGTGTAAGCCCAGCTTGGCGGCGATCGCCCGCAGCAGCTCGTTGTCATAACCGGTGTAGCGCCCCGCGCTGTTCAGGCAGCTGGTTGGGGGACCCCCGGGCGCTGTGCCGACGGTCAGCGTTCGGGGTGTGCGCAGACCCAGCGCGTCGAGGTTCACCGAACTCAACGGCTCGACGTCAGCGGTTGTGTACTTGTTCTCCTGGGGCCGGTTCGCGGTGGCCAGCTTCTTCGGCAAGGCGATCGCGCCGTCTTTTCCCGACGGCTTGCACAGGTTGGTGTCGGCCGCGGCCGGCGGAGCAGACCCCAGGCTGCATGTCAGCAGGATCGTGGCGACCAGCGCGAGCAGCTTTCCGGCGTTGACGCTCATACCCCGCAAGGTACCGGCCGGTTAGAACACGGCCGCGGGCTTGTCGGACGGGGCGAGCACGCCGCGCCGAACCAGTTCGGTCACCATGACCTCCGCCATCAGTTCAGCGCAGCCGCTGCATGCAGCCCGGGCGCCGTCGGGGTCGCGCCGCAGGATTGCCGCTGTCTCGTCTTCGTAGAGCGGCAGCATCTCGTCGACGATGTTGGGGTAGCTCAGCAGGAACGCGCGGGGGATAAGTCCTTGCGAGGCGCGGATCGCCGCATGCAGTCGCGGCCCGGCGTACTCGTCGTTGATCGTGTGCCGGTAGTCACGAGCGGCCCGATGGAAGGTGCGCGCCTCCTTCGAGCCGCGCAACGTGCGCATGACGGCTTCGAGCCGACCCAGAACGCGCGGGGTCGGGTTGGCGGCGGCACGTGCCGAGGCGATGCCGTTGAGCATGCCGTGCAGCTCGAAATGCTCGGAGATGGTGTCCGCGTCGAATCGCGAGACGAATGCGCCCCGGTGGTATCGAGTGGACAGCAACCCGTCGTGTTCCAGCTGCACGACGGCTTCTTGGATGGGGACCCGGCTGATGCCTAATTCCCGGGCGATTTCGTTGCGATCCACCCGGTCGCCGGTGCGCAGCTTGCCGGTCAGTACCTGGTTGAGAATGTAAGCAACGACCTGGTCCTTTTCTTTGGCCCCATATGTCTTCGGCATGTTTGTTCTCAGGCCTTTCGACCGCCCCGCGAATCCGCGCCCCACGAATCCGCGGGAAAGTTTCTCATGCCGGCGGCAGCGACTTGGGCTTAACGGCGATCACGCCAGCGGCACAACGTCTCCGCGCCGGTCAGGTCGTAGTCCGGGCCGGTGGAGCCGATGGTCAGCAGGCCAACACCGAGGTCGGTCAGCGCCTCCGCCTCCGCGATCAACCGGTCGGCACCCGCGGACCCGGTCTCGCCGCCCACCGCGGCCGACCGTTCGATGTCGGCCGGATCGCGCCCGACGGCGCTGCAGTGGTCGCCCAACACCGCCGACTTGCCGGGATAGGCCGCGGCGTCGGTGAAGCTGTGCCAGATGTCGGCATGCTCGGCGACCAGACGCAAGGTCTTCTTTTCACCGCCGCCGCCGATCAGTATCGGAATGTCACGGGTGGGCGCCGGATTCAGTTTGCCCAGCCGAGACGTGATCCGCGGCAGGGCGGCGCCGAGGTCATCCAGACGGCTGCCCGCGGTGCCGAACTCGTAGCCGTACTGGCTGTAGTCCTTGCGTTTCCAGCCCGATCCGATCCCCAACACCAGACGCCCGCCGGAGATGTGGTCGACGGTGCGGGCCATGTCGGCGAGCAGCTCGGGATTGCGGTAGGAGTTGCAGCTGACCAGAGCGCCGATCTCGATGCGCGATGTCTGCTCGGCCCAGGCGGCGAGCATTGTCCAGCATTCGAAGTGGGCGCCGTCCGGGTCGCCGTACAGCGGAAAGAAGTGGTCCCAGTTGAACGCGACGTCGACGCCGATGTCCTCGCAGCGGCGGACCGCGTCACGGATGTTCTGGTAGTGCGGGGCATGTTGCGGCTGAAGCTGTACGCCGATACGCGGGCTCATGTTCCCAACGTAGGCCGTGGGCTTCAGCCGGGCGACGATGCGGAGCGCGCAGCGCGACGAGGTGGGGGTCCCCCCAGCCGCGAAGCGGCTAGGGGGCGAGCTCGGCAATCGGACCTAGCCGCCGTCGAGCACTCCGCGCAGGATGTCGATCAGTACGCGGGGTTGGTCGCTTTGCACGGAATGCCCGGAATTCTCGACGACGTGCACACCGCGGAACGTCTGTGCGCGTTGGCCGAGTTCGGCCGCGTCCTCGTCGCTGACGAAGCCCGAGGTGCCGCCGCGCACCAGCGTGATCGGCGCGGACAACCCGTCGACGTCACCCCACAGGCGGTTGAAGTCGGGGAATTTCCGGATGGTGTCATAGCGCCACGTCCAGCTGCCGTTGTCGAGGCGGTGCGAGTTGTGAAACACGCCGCGGCGCAACGATTTAGGGTCGCGATGCGGTGCCGCCGCGGTGGTCAACTCCAGCATGGCCGCAAAGCTGGGGAATTCCCGCTCGCCGTGCACCAGCGCCACCGTCCCCAGCTGCTCTTTGGTCATCTCGGAGTGTCGCTGCAAGGCTGACGGGGTGACGTCGACGAGGACGAGTTCACGCACCAGGTGCGGCGCGATCGCGCCCAGCCCGATCGCGGTCAGCCCGCCCAGCGACATGCCGACCACCAGATCGGCATGCGGCGCAAGCTCGTTCAGCACCGGGGCCACGGCGGCGGCGTTGTGCTGCGGCGAGTAGTCGCCGTCCTCGCGCCACCCCGAATGCCCGTGGCCGGGCAGGTCCACCGCCAACGCCGGTTGCCCCAAACCGACGATCACGGTGTCCCAGGTGTGCGCGTTCTGCCCGCCGCCGTGCAGGAACACGATCCGCGGTGAGGAGTCGCCCCACCGCAGCGCGCTGACGGAACCCGTGTCGATCCGCTGCACGTGCGGCAACGGACCTTCGACACCGGCCTGCTCGGCGTTCTCCTGCAGCAGCGCGAACTCGGACAGGCCAACCAGTTCGTCGTCGGAAATGTCGGTCACAGCACTGACCCTAAGGCTCAGCCGTCACGTTCGTCATCGCAGGCAGGTGGGTGGGTTTTCGCCCGCCTGCGAGCGACAAATGCCGCTGCCGTCGACCTGATGTCACCAGGTTGTCGCTATGAGGCGGGCAAATCGGGCCACCCAAACTTGCTGTGCCAGGCGTGACTACAAGGCGTTCGAACTCAGCCCTCGATGATGAACTCTTCGAGCTGCGCCCGCGCGACGTCGTCGGGCAGCTGCTTCGGCGGGCTCTTCATCAGGTAGGCCGACGCCGGGACCACCGGCCCACCGATGCCGCGGTCCTTTGCGATCTTGGCGGCGCGGACCGCGTCGATGATGACGCCTGCCGAGTTGGGCGAGTCCCACACCTCGAGCTTGTACTCCAGGTTCAGTGGCACGTCACCGAAGGCACGGCCTTCCAGGCGGACGTAGGCCCACTTGCGGTCATCGAGCCAGCCGACGTGGTCCGACGGGCCGATGTGGACGTCTTTGGTCTTGAACTCGCGCTGCAAGTTCGACGTGACGGCCTGGGTCTTGGAGATCTTCTT
>JAFAID010000136.1 GCA_019236925.1 Mycobacterium sp.
GCCTGTGGCCCGCACCAGAACCTTGCGCAATTGTTGTTTCGGCAATGGTGCCAGCGTGTTTCGGCAGTATTAACGTCGGCGTCGCGGTCACCCCGCGGCGATCGCAAGCACGGCGAAGGCGGGCGCAGCGGGTCGCCGCCGTCAGCCGTCAGCCGAGCAGCGCGTCGACGAACGCGGCGGGTTCGAACGGCGCAAGGTCGTCGGGTCCCTCGCCGAGCCCGACCAGCTTCACCGGCACGCCCAGTTCCTGCTGAACCCGGAAAACGATGCCGCCTTTGGCGGTGCCGTCCAGCTTGGTCAGCACCGCTCCGGTGATGTTGACGACCTCGGCGAACACCCGCGCCTGCGCGAGCCCGTTCTGCCCAATGGTGGCGTCGAGCACCAGCAGCACCTCGTCGACCGCCGCACGCCGCGTCACCACCCGTTTGACCTTGCCGAGCTCGTCCATCAACCCGGTTTTGGTGTGCAGCCGGCCGGCGGTGTCGATCACCACGACGTCGGCGCCCGCGGTGATGCCCTTGTCGACGGCGTCGAACGCCACCGAAGCCGGGTCGGCGCCCTCGGCTCCGCGCACCACCTCGGCCCCCACGCGCGAGGCCCAGGTCTGCAACTGGTCGGCGGCGGCGGCCCGGAACGTATCGGCGGCGCCCAGCACGACCCGTCGGCCGTCGGCGACCAACACCCGCGCCAGTTTGCCGACGGTGGTGGTTTTACCGGTGCCGTTGACGCCGACCACCAGCAGCACCGAGGGGTGGTCGTCATGCGGCAACGCGCGTACCGAGCGGTCCAGGCCGGGTTGCAGCTCGGTGATCAGCACCTCGCGCAGCACCTCGCGGGCGGCGGCCTCGGTGCGCACGTCTTTGCTGGCGAGCTGGCTGCGAAGCTGCGTCACCACCGACGTGGTCACCGTCGGGCCCAAGTCGGCGATCAACAGGGTGTCCTCGACTTCCTCCCACGAGGCCTCGTCGAGGTCGCCGCCGCCGAGCAGCCCTAACAGGCTGCGGCCCAACGCATTCTGCGACCTGGCGAGCCGACCGCGCAGTCGCTCCAACCGCCCTTCGGGCGGTGCGATGGCCTCGATGTCCGGCGCCACCGGCTCGGCCGCGGGCGAAGGTGTTGGCACCTCCGCCGCTGGAGGTGCCTCTACTTTCTGGGTATCCGGTTCGGGCAGTTGGACATCGGAGATCGGCCGCCTCGGGGCGTCGCGCGGAATGGTCGCATCGTCGCCGACGGCCGGCAGGCCGGTGGTGTCGATCCGCTCCGGTGTTTCAGTGCGGCTGAACGTGATTCCCGACGATGCGGTGTAGCCGCCCGACCGATCGAGAGTGCCGGTTTGCTCGCGGGCCGACAGCCTGATCTGCCGCCGGCGATACCGGACCAGACCAAAGACCAAGGCGGCGATGACAATCAGTGCGGCGGCGACCGCGATCGCGATCCACAAACCTTCCGGCAACGTGTTCCTCGCTAAGTAGTCGTGACCAGCTGGTCGACCTGCTGGCCGCGCATCCGCTGGGAGATCACCGCGGTGATGCCGTCGTCGCGCATGGTCACGCCGTAAAGCGCGTCGGCAACCTCCATGGTCGGCTTCTGGTGGGTGACGATGATCAGCTGCGACTGAGACCGCAGCTGGTCGAACAGACCGAGCAGCCGGTGCAGGTTCACATCGTCGAGCGCCGCCTCCACCTCGTCCATGATGTAGAACGGCGACGGGCGGGCCCGGAAGATCGCCACCAGCATTGCGACGGCGGTCAGCGCCTTCTCGCCGCCGGACAGCAGCGACAGCCGTTTGATCTTCTTGCCTGGCGGACGGGCCTCGACCTCGATGCCGGTGGTCAGCATGTCGTCCGGGTCGGTGAGCCGCAACCGGCCCTCCCCGCCGGGGAACAGGGCGGCGAACACACCTTGAAACTCGCGCTCCACGTCGACGTAGGCGTCGGTGAACACCTTCAGGATGCGGGCGTCCACATCGGCCACGACGTCAAGCAGATCCTTGCGTGCGGCCTTGACGTCCTCGAGTTGGGTGGACAGGAAGTTGTAGCGCTCCTCCAGCGCCGCGAACTCCTCGAGCGCCAACGGGTTGACGCGGCCCAGCTCGGCCAGCTCTCGTTCGGCCCGTTTGGCGCGACGCTCCTGAGTCGCCCGGTCGTATGGCATCGGTCCCGGCGCGGTCACCTGCTCGCCGCGTTCGCGGGCTTGCTGGTATTCGGCGAGCTCGAGCTCGGTCGGCGGCAGCGAGACCTGCGGGCCGTATTCGGCGACCAGATCATCGGGGGCAGTCCCGAACTGCTCGAGCACCATCTGCTCGAGCTGCTCGATCCGCAACGCCGCCTGCGCCTTGGCCACCTCGTCGCGGTGTAGCGACTCGGTGAGCGTGGCGATCCGGGTGCCCCACGCGTTCACCTCTTCCCGGACCGCCGCCATGGCGACCGACCGCTGCTGGCGTTCGGCGGTGAGCACGTCGCGGTTGCGCGACGCGGCCGCGACCACCTGATCCAGCCGCCCGGCAAGCCGCCGCCCGGCGTCGGCCACCGCGGCGGCCACCGCGGCCGCGTGCTCGCGCGCGGCGCGGGCCTGCTGAGCGCGCAGCCTCGACTCCCGTTCCGCGGCGGCCGCGCGCCGCAGCGAATCCGCCCGTCCGCGAACGGCATTGGCGCGTTCCTCGGCGGTGCGCACCGCCAACCGGGCTTCCACCTCGACACCGCGAGCCGCCTCAGCCGCCGCGGCGATTTGCTGCCGGGCCTCCCCAGGACTGGGTTCGGCGGCGACATGTTGGGTTTGCTCGACGTTGCGCAGCCGAGACTCGAGTTCTCCGAGCTCGGCCAGGGTTTCGGCGCGCCCGGCCTCGAGTTCTTCACGTTGGCGCAGCAGCCTGCGCCAGTCCTGCTCGGCGCCGCGGGCGTCCTGGCCGAGGCGACCGAGTTGCTCGTAGATCGCCGAAATCGCCGCGTCGGACTCGTTAAGCGCGGCCAGCGCCTGCTCGGCGGAGTCCTGGCGAGCAGCCTGCTCGCTCAGCGCGCCGGACAACGCTGCGGCGAGCTGGCCGGCCTGCGTCTCGGATGTAGCCAATTCTGTTCGCGCCTTGGCGATTTCGGAGGTGATCTCCAATGTGGACGGTTTACGGTCGGAGCCGCCGCTGACCCAGCCGGCGCCCACCAGATCGCCGTCGCGGGTGACCGCACGCAACCGGGGACGGGCGGCCACCAGCTCCATCGCCTGGGTGAGAGTGCCGACCACCGCGACGCCGGACAGCATCGCGATCATCGCGCCACGCAGCCGCGCCGGCACCTCGACGAGATCCAGCGCCCACCGCGCGCCGTCGGGCAGAGCGCCCGCCGGCGCTGGTTCGTCGGCCGGCCAGTCACCGAGCACGATCGCCGCACGTCCGCCGTCGGCCTGCTTCAGCGCGCTCACCGCCGAGGCGGCCGCACTGAAGCTGTCGGCGGCCAGCGCATCGGCGGCCGCACCAAGGACCGCAGCGAGCGCGGCCTCATAACCCGATTGCACCTTAAGCAGCTTTGCGACGGATCCGAAAAGCCCTGCACCGCCGCGGTTTCGGGTGAGCCAGTCGGCACCGTCCTTACGCTCGAGCGTGGTCGACAACGCATCGATCCGGGCCCGCAGCGATGCCACTTGGCGTTCGGCGCCGCGCTCGGCTGATTGCAGTTCGGCGACCCGCTCGTCGGCCAACCGCAACGCCGCCACCATCCGGTCGTGGTGCTCGTCGAGGCCGATTTCACCTTGGTCGAGCTCACCGACCCGGCCCTGCACGGTTTCGAACTCGGCCTTGGCTTGATGGGCGCGGGCGGCCGCTTCCTCGATGCGCTCCGACAACTTGGCCACGCTGTCGTCAATCGAGTCGACGCGCGCCCGCATCGTCTCCACCTGGCCGGCCAGCCGGGCCAGGCCCTCGCGACGGTCGGCCTCGGCCTGCACCGCGGCCAGGTGCGCCTGTTCGGCTTCGGCGGCGTCACGCTCACGGTCGGCCAACTCGGTGCGTGCGGCGTCAAGCCGCGTGCGGGTTGCGGCCAGCTCGGCCAGCAGCTGCTGCTCGGCGGCGGCCACCTGCTGAGCTTCGGCCTCCAATGCGTCGGGGTCGGGACCGCCGGTCGTGGCCGGCTCGACGTCCAGGTGCTGAGCACGCTCGCTGCCGATGCGCACGGTCGCGCTTACCCGTTCGGCCAACGCGGACAGCTGAAACCAGGTCTGCTGCGCCGATTCGGCACGTTCAGACAATGCGGTCAAGGCCGCCTCGTGGGCGGCCAGCTCGTCGGACGCCACCGACATCCGGGCGGAGGCCTCATCGTGTTCGCGGCGTAGCGCGGCCTCGGCCTTGTTGGTGTCGTTGAGCTCGGCCTGCCTGGTGACCACGTCGTCAGCGGCCAGCCGCAGTCGGGCGTCGCGCAGGTCGGCTTGAATGGTTTGGGCGCGGCGCGCCACCTCGGCCTGACGGCCCAACGGTTTGAGCTGGCGGCGCAGTTCGGTGGTCAGATCGGTCAGCCGCGCCAAGTTCGCCGACATCGCCTCGAGCTTGCGGACGGCCTTTTCCTTGCGCTTGCGGTGTTTGAGCACACCCGCGGCTTCCTCGATGAATGCCCGACGATCCTCCGGCCGCGATTCCAGGATCTCGTTCAGCTTGCCCTGCCCGACAATGACATGCATCTCGCGACCGATGCCGGAGTCGCTCAGCAGCTCCTGGACATCCATCAAACGGCAACTGCTGCCGTTGATTTCGTATTCACTGGCGCCGTCGCGAAACATCCGGCGGGTGATCGACACCTCGGAGTACTCAATCGGCAACGCACTGTCGGAGTTGTCGATGGTGACGGTGACTTCGGCGCGGCCCAGCGGAGCCCGCGACGAGGTGCCGGCGAAGATGACGTCTTCCATCTTTCCGCCGCGCAGCGTTTTGGCGCCCTGCTCCCCCATCACCCACGCCAGTGCATCGACCACGTTGGATTTGCCCGTGCCGTTAGGCCCGACCACTGCGGTGATGCCAGGCTCAAACCGCAGAGTCGTCGGCGAGGCGAAGGATTTAAAACCCTTCAGCGTCAGGCTCTTGAGGTACACGACGTGCCAGACTACCGGCGCTTGCCCCCGGCGACGATGCGGGACGCGCGGCGTCCCAAGGTCCGGGTATCGCTCGCTTGCGGGGGAGAGCGGGGCAATCGGGTTCTGCACGCGACCTCGCCCCGACTGGGCTGGATGGTCCGGCTCCTCCTCGGGCCATCCTGGCCCGCATCGTCGCAGCACTACCGTGCGCTGAACCCTTCGATGTCCTGGGGTGCCTGGGACCAGTCGGCGACGACGTTGTCGATGCGACCGGGCGTGGTGTCGCCTTGCAGCAGGTGCAGCAGCTTCTCGCAGGCATCACGCGGTCCCTGCGCAACGACCAGCACCCGTCCATCGACGCGATTGGCGACGTAACCGGTCAGGCCCAATTCCAGCGCTCGGGAGCGAGTCCACCAGCGGAAACCGACTCCCTGCACGCGCCCGCGTACCCAGGCGGTGAGCCGAACGTCAGCCTCCGACATCGACTACCTCAAAGTTGATTTTGGTGCCTGATTTCAGTGTGCGCCCGACCGTACACACCTGGTCGACGGCGCGCTGTACCACCGTCAGCACGCGCGCCTTCTCGACGTCGTCCAGTCCCGAAAGGTCGATCTCGAGGGTCTCCTCTAATAACGGGTAGCGCTCCTGATCGCGGTCGGCTGCGCCGGACACCCGAATCGTCGCCTGGTAGTCGTCGCCGAGGCGACGGGCCACCGGCTGGTCGCTGGCCATGCCGCTACACGCGGCGAGCGCAATCTTGAGCAACTCACCAGGGGTGAATACGCCGTCAACGTCCTCCGGGCCGACGAGTACGTGCGCACCACGCGAGCTGTGCCCGGTGTAGCGGCGCGCCGCAGTGCGTTCCACCCACAGATCCGTCATGGGTTCTTTCTACCGGGCGGCCAGGGTTCTCAGCGCCGCGGCCGCGGCTGTTCGCGCGGGCAGTAGTACGACGAGCGGTTCATGAACTTCTCGCGGCGGATCACCGCGCCGCAGCGTCGGCAAGGCTTCCCTTCGCGGCCGTAGACGTTCAGCGACCGGTCGAAGTAGCCGGACTGGCCGTTGACATTGACATACAACGAATCGAATGAGGTGCCGCCCTGCGCCAACGCGTCGCGCATAACCTCGGCGGCCGCCTCCAGCACTGCCGTCAGCTGCCGGCGGGTCAGGGTGTCGGCAATGCGCGCGCCGTTGACCTTGGCCCGCCACAACGCCTCGTCGGCGTAGATGTTGCCGATCCCGGACACCACGGTTTGGTCGAGCAGCTGACGCTTGATCTCAGAGTGCTTGCGCCGCAACACGTTAACCACCGCTTCGATATCGAATCGCGGGTCGAGCGGATCGCGTGCCAGGTGGGCGATCGGTGTGGGGACTACGCTGCCGTCCACTGTCAACAGTTCGGCGAGCTGCCAACCGCCGAAGGTCCGCTGGTCGACAAAGCTCAGCGTCGTCCCGTCATCGAGCACGGCCGCGATACGCAGGTGACCGGCATTGGGCACCGTCCCGAGCAGCATCTGACCGCTCATGCCCAGGTGGACCACGAGCGCGCAGTCGCCGTCGTCGAGGGTGAGCCACAGATACTTCCCGCGCCTATCGGTGCCGGTGATCCGGGCGTCCAGCAGCCGCGCGGTCAAATCGGCGGGACCGGCCTCGTGGCGGCGTACCGCGCGCGGGTGATGCACGCGGACGGCGGTGATGGTCCTGCCCACCACGTGGGCCTGCAATCCGCGCCGCACCACCTCAACCTCGGGTAGTTCGGGCATCCAGAAAACCTAAGTCACGCGCTATCGAGCACGCTCAGCGTTTTCCAGGCCGCCGCAGCGGCGTGCTGCTCGGCTTCCTTCTTGGACCGGCCCACGCCCGATCCGTATTCGGTGTCGGCCACGATCACGACGGCGGTGAATTCTTTGTGGTGGTCGGGTCCTGTCGACGTGACGTGATACGACGGCGCACCCAGACCGCGGGCTGCGGTCAGCTCCTGCAGGCTGGTCTTCCAGTCCAGTCCGGCGCCCAGCGTCGGCGCGGCGTCCAGCAGCGGACCGAACAACCGCAGGATCACCTCCCGCGCGCTGTCCATGCCGAGGTGCAGGTAGATCGCCCCCAACAGCGATTCCATGCTGTCGGCCAGGATGCTGGATTTGTCGGCCCCACCGGTGTTGATCTCGCCGCGCCCTAACAGCAAATACGCACCGAGGCCCTGCTCGGTCAGATTTCGCGCGACCTCGGCGAGCGCCTGCGTGTTGACGACGCTGGCTCGCAGTTTCGCCAGATCACCCTCCGAGCGGTCGGGGTGCCGGTGAAACAGCTCGTCGGTGACGGTCAGGCCCAGCACGGCGTCGCCGAGAAACTCCAGTCGCTCGTTGGTGGGCAGGCCGCCGTGCTCGTAGGCGTAGCTGCGGTGGGTCAGCGCCAGGGTCAGCAGCTCCTCGGGCAGTTCGACGCTCAGCGCGTCAAGCAGGTCATTCACCGGCGTCCCCGTCGTTGTCGGGCGGCAACATCGCGGCCAGCTTGGCCCAACGGGGGTCGATCTCATCATGGTGATGACCGCGCTCGGCGGTGGCCAGCGGAATGCCGCACCGCGGACACAGCCCGGGGCAGTCCGCCCGGCATACGGGCGAGAACGGTAGTTCCAGTCCCACCGCGTCGATGATGGGCTGCTCGAGATCGACGATGTCGTCGACGACCCGACCGACCTCGTCTTCCTCGGTGGTTGCCTCGGTGATGCTGTCCGGGTAGGCAAACAGCTCGGTCAGGCCTACTTCCACGCGCCCGTAGAACGGCGTCAGACAGCGGGAGCACTCGCCGGCGGTGGGCGCGGTCAGCGACCCGGTCACTAACACGCCTTCGGACACTGATTCGACGCGTAAATCGAGCTCTAACGGCGCGCCGGCCTGGATTCCGATCATTTCCACGCCGATGCGCGACGGGCTGGGTACCACGTCGTGCAGGGGAAACATCGATCCCGGGCGTCGTCCCAGCCGCGCGACGTTGACGGCTAGCGGCGAGCCCGGATGCGGCTGCGCCGTTTGGCTATGCTGCCGAGCCATAGTCGCAATCCTACGGGCGGCCACCAGCCGTCTTGTGCCGCCGGTAGGAGGGCTACCGCTGTGCGTAGTCGTGCACGCCCGCCGCCGTCCGCAGTTGATGGCGGCCACGGTTGACCGAGCGCAGGGTGCTGTTGAGGTGCTCCTCGAACTCGGCGAGCTTGCTGTCGACGTAGATGTCGCATTCACCGCGCAGCCGGTCGGCTTCGGCGTGCGCCGCGTCGATGAGCCGAGAGGCCTCCCCGTTAGCCGATTGCACGACCTCGGTCTGCGAGACCAGTCGCTGCTGTTCTTTGATGCCCTCTTGCACGGCTTTCTCGTAGGAGATGTTGCCGTTCTCGACAAGCCGGTCGCATTCCGACTTGGCCCGGCCTGTGGTCGCCTCGTACTCGCGTTTCGCGGCCGCCGCGATGCGGATCGCTTCCTCACGGGCTTCGGAAACCATTCGTTCGCTGTGCTGGCGGGCCTCGCCCACCATCCGGTCAGCCTGCGCCTTCGCCTCGGCCAAGATCCGGTCCGCCTCAGTGCGGGCATGGTTGAGCAGCGCGTCGGATTCCGTCGTCGCCGAGGACACCACGGAGTCCGCGTGGGCCTTGGCCTCGTGCAGCAGCGAGTCGCGGGCATCGAGCACGTCCTGGGCGTCGTCGAGCTCACCCGGGATCGCGTCCTTGATGTCGTCGATCAGTTCGAGGACATCGCCGCGGGGTACCACGCAGCCCGCGGTCATCGGCACACCGCGAGCTTCTTCGACAATGGCACCCAGCTCGTCGAGCGCCTCAAAAACTCGGTACACGGCAACACCCTTCCGGCATCGTTGTTGTTACCAGTGTGCCTGGTGTTACGCCTGTGACTGGGTTGCCCAGCCCGGTGTGTCGGGCATTAAGCGACCGGAACTGCGCCCCACTCACCTGCACACTTGGCGTCATTATGTCGGCTCGGGCAGATTTACGGCAATCATGGATGAGCGCAGCCTCAGGGGGCGGCAGCCATTCAAGATCGGGAATATACCCCCTGGGGGTATGTTGGCGTTGCCACGGCAGGCTAAAAGCCGAAGCGAAGGGTCTGGAGGTCCTGGTGGTCAAGGAAGCGGCGGACGCGGTTGGGCATGCGTTGGCGCTGGCGGGATCGATGACGTGGGAGATCCTGTGGGCGTTGATCCTGGGTTTCGCGCTGTCCGCGGTGATACAGGCCGTCGTGCGTCGATCGACCGTCGTGGCTCTGCTGGGCGACGACCGGCCGCGCACCCTGGCGCTCGCGGCCGGTCTGGGTGCCGCATCTTCGTCGTGTTCGTACGCCGCGGTGGCCCTGACCCGGTCGCTGTTCCGCAAAGGCGCCAACTTCACCGCCGCCATGGCCTTCGAGATCGGCTCCACGAATCTGGTGGTGGAGTTAGGCATCATCCTGGCGCTGCTGATGGGCTGGCAGTTCACCGCGGCGGAGTTCGTCGGCGGTCCGCTGATGATCGTGGCATTGGCGGTGTTGTTCCGGCTTTTCGTGCGCTCGCAGCTCATCGACGCGGCCCGTCGACAGGCCGACCGGGGGCTGGCCGGGTCGATGGAAGGCCATGCCGCCATGGACATGTCGGTTCAGCGTGAGGGTTCGTTTTTTCGGCGGTTGGTGTCGCGGGAAGGCTTCACCTCGATCTCGCATGTGTTCGTCATGGAATGGGCCGCGATCCTTCGCGACCTGATCATCGGGCTGTTGATCGCAGGCGCTATCGCAGCCTGGGTGCCCGAATCATTCTGGCAACACTTCTTTTTCGCCAACCATCCAGTTTTGTCGGCGATATGGGGACCGATCGTGGGCCCGTTTGTGGCGATCTTCTCGTTCGTCTGCTCGATCGGCAATGTGCCGCTGGCCGCGGTGCTGTGGAACGGCGGCATCAGCTTCGGCGGCGTCGTCGCGTTCATCTTCGCCGACCTGTTGATCATCCCGATCTTGAACATCTACCGGAAGTATTACGGCACCGCGATGATGCTGACCCTGCTCGGCACCTTCTACGCCGCGATGGTCGCAGCCGGCTATCTGGTCGAATTGATTTTCGGCGCAGCAAGTCTCATCCCGACACAGCGCAGCGCAACGGTGATGCACGCCGAGATTTCGTGGAACTACACCACCTGGCTCAACATCGTCTTCGCCGCGCTTGCCGCGGTGCTGGTCGTACGGTTCGTGACGACGGGTGGAATCCCGATGCTGCGCATGATGGGCGGCTCCCCGGACGCGAGCGATGACGCGCGTGGCCACCACCATCACCACTAGTGCGCTCAAAGGGTTGCCTTTGTCGTTCGGAGGGCCGCACAACCAAGGAGGACTGATGCCCACGTACATGTGTTACGCCCATGAGGGCCAAATTACGGCTGAGCAGAAATCGCATATCGCGGCGGGAATTGCGCGGACCCACAGCCGGTTCACTGGCGCTCCGGTTGCGTTCTGCCAGTGCATTTTTCGCAATCTCGGGTCCGACGAACATTTCATCGGTTTGCAGCCGGCGCTGCACAACGGAGTGTTCGTCTACGGCCACATTCGCGCCGAGCGGACCAGCGCCGCCAAGAATCACATCCTGATGGAAATTCGAGATCTCCTCATGGAGGTGCTGAACGTCCCTGAATCGGTCGTGTGGGTGTACCTGAACGACCTTGCTCACACCGACATGGTCGAATTCGGCCGCGTCTTGCCTGAGCAAGGGGGCGAGCGGGACTGGGTCGATGAGCTACCGGCGGACTTACGCGATGAGTTGGCCACGCGTGGAGGCGGTGCCCAACTCCGGTGGCGTTGAAGAGATGCCAGCAACACCTTCCACCACCCCGAAAAGCCTCTTACGGTGGCCCGTCGAGTCCCGCTACTCCTGTTCGACCCGCTGGACCCCCGGGGCCACGCACGTCGCGGCATCCTCGGTGGGCCGCTCTCCCGCCCGATATAGCAGGCGTTTGAGCTGACGTCTTTCGGCGGCACTGAGGTGCGCCAGTATCTTGTCCTCGGCCTCCTCGACAGCCGCTTCCGCCCGCTTGAGCAGCGCCGTGCCCTTGCGGGTCAGCTGAGCAGGCAATGCGCGACCTGACGGCGCCGTTTCCGGGCGAGTCACCGCTCCCATGTCTTCAAGCTCGTGCAGAACCAGGTTCATCGCTTGTGCGGTGACGTGGGTGTTGCGGGCGAGCTCGGCGCTGGTGCGGCCCGGATACGTATCGAGAATGCGCAGGCAGACGAACTCCGGCAATCCGAGCCCGAGCGGTCGCAACGCCGTCGCCGCCTCGGGTCGCAATCGCGCCATCAACCGGCGCACCAGGAAGCCCAGCGGTTGATCCTCGAATTCGCTCATCTGCACCATGCTGGCACGGATTAGCTGGCCCGAGGCCCCGATCGGTGAGCGCGTCGCTGATCGATCTTCCCCTCACTACCGGCGTCGATATCAAGTTTCTTGACACGTATCGGCGGCCCGCGTATCAAGGATCTAGATATGCAAGTTGGCGACGGAGTCGGTTGGCTAAGTCGCCGTTAACTGAAGGAGAACAAGGATGTTCGGTGGTGGATTTCATGGTGGACCCGGCTGGGGTGGACCCGGCTGGGGTGGACCCGGCTTTGGCGGGCACGGCTGGGGTGGACCCGGCTGGGGTGGACCCGGCTTCGGCGGACATGGCTGGGGTGGACCCGGCTTCGGCGGACATGGCTGGGGTGGACCCGGCTTCGGCGGGCA
>JAFAID010000137.1 GCA_019236925.1 Mycobacterium sp.
GTGGCGCTGGCCGCCAACGGCGGGCTGCTGCAGGGCTGCAACCTGGACATCATCTCCAACCAGAGCATATTCACGCTGGTCGTCATCGTGTTCGTGATGACCGCCGGCGCGGCGCTGGTGATGTGGATGGGCGAACTGATCACCGAGCGCGGCATCGGCAACGGCATGTCGCTGCTGATTTTCGCCGGCATCGCCGCCCGCATCCCCAGCCAGGGCAAGTCCATCCTGGACAGCCGCGGCGGGGTGGTGTTCGCCGCTGTCTGCGTGGCGGCACTGATCATCGTCGTCGGCGTCGTGTTCGTCGAGCAGGGCCAGCGCCGCATCCCGGTGCAGTACGCCAAGCGCATGGTGGGCCGGCGCATGTACGGCGGCACCTCGACGTATCTGCCGCTCAAGGTCAACCAGGCCGGTGTTATCCCGGTGATTTTCGCGTCGTCGCTGATCTACATTCCGCATCTGATCACCCAGTTGATCCGCAGCGGCACCCGCGGTGTGGGCAACAGTTGGTGGGACAAATTCGTCGCCAATTACCTGTCGAACCCCGCCAGCCCGGTGTACGTCAGCATCTATTTCGCGCTGATCATCTTCTTCACGTATTTCTACGTGTCGATCACGTTCAATCCCGACGAACGTGCCGACGAGATGAAGAAGTTCGGTGGTTTCATCCCCGGTATACGGCCGGGCACACCGACCGCCGACTACCTGCGTTATGTGCTCAGCAGGATCACGCTGCCGGGTTCGATCTACCTGGGCGTGATCGCCGTGCTGCCTAATCTGTTCCTCCAGATCGGCAACACCGGTTCGGCGCAGAGCCTGCCGTTCGGCGGCACGGCGGTGCTGATCGCGATTGGCGTCGGCTTGGATACTGTGAAGCAGATCGAAAGTCAGCTCATGCAGCGCAACTACGAAGGGTTCCTCAAGTGAGAATTGTCTTGCTTGGTCCGCCCGGAGCGGGTAAGGGCACGCAGGCCGCGAAGCTGGCGGAGAAACTGCAGATTCCGCACCTTTCCACTGGCGAGCTGTTTCGGGAGAACATCAGTACGGGCACCAAGCTGGGTCTGGAAGCCAAGCGTTACCTGGACGCCGGCGACCTGGTGCCGTCCGAGCTGACCAATGAACTCGTCGACGATCGGCTGACCAAGCCCGATGCCAGCGACGGGTTCATCCTGGACGGTTACCCACGCTCGGTCGCGCAGGCCGAAGCACTGCACGACATGCTCGAGCGCCGAGGGACGCACCTCGACGCGGTAGTGGAATTTCGGGTGCCGGAGGACGAGCTGTTCGAGCGGCTCAGGGCGCGTGGCCGCGCCGACGACACCGACGACGTCATCCGCAATCGGATGAACGTCTACCGCGACGAAACCGCGCCGCTGATCGAGTACTACCGCAGCGAGTTGAAAACCGTCGACGCGGTCGGCACCGTCGACGAGGTATTCGCCCGCACGCTACAGGTTCTGGGCAAGTAACCGTGATCGCCCTTGGCGGGCTACGCAGTCGCAAGCTCGTGCCGCAGCGCAACGCCGGCGAACTCGACGCGATGGCCGCTGCGGGCGCCGTGGTCGCCGCGGCGCTGCGGGCGGTGCGTGCGGCCGCAGTCCCCGGGGCGTCGACGCAAAACCTCGACGAGATCGCCGAATCGGTGATCCGCGACGCCGGTGCGACGCCGTCGTTCCTCGGCTACCACGGCTACCCGGCGTCCATCTGCGCATCGGTCAACGACCACGTCGTGCACGGCATCCCGTCCACCGGCGAGACGCTCGCCCCTGGCGACCTGGTGTCCGTCGACTGCGGCGCAATCCTGGACGGCTGGCACGGTGACGCTGCGATCACCTTCGGTGTCGGACCGCTGATTCCCGCCGACGAAGTGCTGTCGCAGGCGACCAAGGAGTCGATGGAGGCCGGGATCGCGGCCATGGTTCCCGGCAACCGCCTGACCGACGTCTCGCACGCCATCGAAACCGCCACCCACGCCGCCGAGGCCCGCTACGGGCGGGCGTTCGGCATTGTCGAGGGTTACGGCGGACACGGCATCGGCAGGCAGATGCACATGGATCCGTTTCTGCCCAACGAGGGCGCTCCCGGACGCGGTCCGCTGCTGGCCCACGGATCGGTGCTGGCGATCGAGCCGATGCTGACGCTGGGAACGGGCAAGACAGCCGTGCTCGAGGACCACTGGACAGTCACTACCGCCGACGGTTCGCGCGCCGCACACTGGGAGCACACCGTTGCGGCCACCGACGAGGGGCCCCGCATTCTGACCCTCGGGTGAACCAAACGGACACCTGAACCGTGTCATCACCGAGAGGCTGGTGATGGACATACCGGGCACCGGCGCGGATGCGACTGATCTGACGCGGCTGTGGGACCAACATGCCGCTGCTTTGTGGCGCTATGCGTGGCGATTGACCGGTGACGCCGCTCAGGCCGAGGACGTGGTGCAAGAGACCTTGCTGCGGGCATGGCAGCATCCGCATGTCCTCACCAACGGCCAGTCTCCACGCGCTTGGCTTTTCACCGTTGCCAGGAACATGGTCATCGACGACCGGCGCAGCGCCCGGTTCCGCAACGAGATCATGTCGACGGACGGGTCGGGTCCGCCGGAACCGGCGGGTCCCGATGAGCTGAGTGGGACGTTGAACCGGGCGTTGATCGGCGACGCGATGGCGCAACTGTCCGATGACCACCGGGCGGTGGTCGGCCGGTCGTACTACCTGGGCTGGACCACTGCGCAGATCGCCGCTGAGCTCGGCATTGCCGAGGGCACGGTGAAGTCGCGGCTGCACTACGCGCTGCGAGGTCTGCGCCAGGCTTTATTGGAGATGGGGGTGACACAGTGACGGAATCTTGGGACCGAAAGACGTCCCGCAACGGTCAGCCCCACACCCCCGACATGCTCAACGGCGCGCACGACTATGCGACGTGGGACGCGGCGTATGTATTGGGCGCACTATCGGATGCCGACCGCCGTGAATTCGAGACGCACCTGACCGGCTGCACCTCGTGCCGCCAGGGCGTCACCGAGCTGACCGCCATCTCGCCGCTGCTGTCGCTGCTCGACTACGACGAGGTTGTCGGCCCCGACGGCGTCGATGAGCCGGGCGCCGCGCCGCCGTGCCCTGACCTGCTGACGTCGCTGCTGGCGGCGGCGGACCAGCGGTCGGCCCTGGCGTCGGATCCCGCGGCACTGCAGCCGGTGCTGACCGGGGCGACGACCGTGGATGCACAAACCGTCTTCCCGATCTTTCGCACCGGCAACTACGCGCCCGTGCACGACGAGCTGACCGCCTTCGATCTACCGGTTCAAGGCAGCATCCCCGCCGAACTGAACGGCTGGTACCTGCGCAACGGCCCCAACCCGCGCGCGGGCGCGGCACACTGGTGCGTCGGTGACGGAATGGTCCATGGAATCCGGTTGGAGAACGGCCGCGCCGCGTGGTACCGCAATCGCTGGGTGCGCACCGAAAGCTTCGACCGTCCGTTCCCGCTCTACAACGAGTTCTATAACGCGGATGGCACCCGGAACCTGCACTCCAGTATCGCCAATACCCACGTCGTTCGCCACGCCGGCAAAACCCTTGCGCTGATGGAGTTCTCGCTGCCTTACGAGATCAGCAACGACCTGAAAACGTTGGGCGTCTACGACTTCGGCGGCAAGTTGATGGACTCGATGACCGCGCACCCGAAGATCTGCCCCGCTACCGGCGAATTGCATTTTTTCGGTAGCGGCAACATCCTCGAACCCCATGTCAATTATCACCGCGCGGACGCCGACGGCCGGCTGACAATCAATCGTCCCATCGACGTCCCCGCGTTGACGTTGATGCACGACTTCGCGCTGACCGCAGAGCATGTCGTGTTCATGGACCTGCCGCTGCTGTTCAACCTGTCCCTTGCGCTGACGCAACAAGACGAACGGGATTTACCGTATCGGTGGCACGATCAGTACCCTGCTCGTTTGGGCGTGCTGCGCCGGGACGACCCCTATGGTCAATTGCGCTGGTTCGACATCGACCCGTGCTTCGTTTTCCACATCGCGAATGCCTATGACGTCACGTCAGCCGGCGAGAATTCGATTGTGCTGGAAGTCGTCCGCTACCCCGAAATGTGGCGCGACAGCAGCGAGTTCGGCATCGATGCGGCGTTGTGGCGCTGGAAGATCGACCTGGACACCGGAGTGGTGGCCGAAAACCAACTCGACGACCGCGGCGTGGAGTTCCCGCGTGTCGACGACCGGCTCGCCGGCGCCGCCGCCCGTTACTCGGTCGCTGTTGGCAGCGGCGCGCTGATCCGCTATGACCTGCAGCGCGATACCGCGTCCGAGCACCGATTCGGCGGCCGCGGCGGCCGTGGAGTGCCGGGTGCGCCGGGCGAGGCGGTGTTCGCGCCGGCTGCCGGGGAGTCCGATGAGCTCGCCGGCTGGTACCTGACCTACGTCTACGACCCGGTGACCGACGGCAGCGACCTGGTGGTCATCGATGCTTCGGACTTCGAGGGTGAGCCGGTGGCTCGCATTCGCCTGCCGCGCCGGGTACCGCACGGATTCCACGGGAACTGGATCCCCGACTAAATGCGAGACCCTTCGGACTGTTGTTCCCATGAACTGGAACTGCCCGCCACTCGTATCACTGTGCAGGAGGTGATCGAGTGAGCCGAGTCACCAGCGCAGCTGACGCCGAGGCCG
Organism: Mycobacterium sp.; assembly: GCA_019236925.1. Lineage (GTDB taxonomy): Bacteria > Actinomycetota > Actinomycetes > Mycobacteriales > Mycobacteriaceae > Mycobacterium. The sequence goes on from JAFAID010000137.1 coordinate 4,682, forward strand.
CCTTGATGAAGGCGCTCTACGACGAGCATGCCGGGGCTTTGTGGCGTTATGCGCTGCGGTTGACCGGCGATGCAAGCCGTGCCGAAGACGTGGTCCAGGAGACCCTGCTGCGGGCATGGCAGCATCCAGAGGTCATCGGCGACACCGAACGTTCGGCGCGTGCATGGCTGTTCACCGTTGCCCGCAACATGATCATCGACGAGCGACGCAGTCCACGGTTCCGCAATGTCGTTGGCTCGCTGGACGAGGCGGGGGCACCCGAGCAGTCTGCTCCCGACGAAGTGGACTCGGCGCTGGACCGGTTGCTGATCGCCGACGCGATGGCGCAAATGTCGCCTGAGCATCGAGCCGTTGTCGAGCGGTCCTACTACCGGGGCTGGAGCACTGCCCAGATCGCCGCTGATCTCGAGATTGCGGAAGGGACCGTGAAATCGCGGCTACACTACGCGGTGCGGGCATTGCGACTCACTCTGCAAGAGATGGGGGTGACCCGATGACGGCGCGACGGACCAGCCTGACGGCTGTTGCTGGCCCCATCCGGGTGGCCGTCGGCTACGAATACCTGACGATGACGGCACGTGGGGGGACACGATGAGACTGATCCAGGGCTTCGGCCCACCGGGCGATAGCGACCTGCCCGCCGGCGACAGCCACGAGTACGCGATGTGGGATGCCGCCTACGTGCTCGGATCGCTGTCACCGGCGGACCGGCGGGAGTTCGAGGCGCACCTGAGCGTGTGCCCGTCGTGCACGCAGGCCGTCGCCGAGCTCAGCGGCATGCCGGCCCTACTGTCGAAGCTCGACACCGAGACGGTGGCCGCGATCAACGAGGCCGGCCCAGCCGCGCAGCCTCCGATCGCTCCGACCCTGCTGCCGTCGTTGATGTCCACAGTGCGCCGGCGGCGGCACCGCTTACGCCTGACGACGTGGTCGTCTGCGGCTGCCGCCGCCGTGCTGCTGACGATCGGTGTATTCGTCGGCATTACGGACCACTCGCTGACGTCCCCGACCTCCTCACCGCCGCAGGCGAGTGCGTCGGCACTGCCGATGGCCCAGGTTGGAACGACCGCGCTGGCCTCGACGGTGTCGCTCAGTAGCCAAAACTGGGGCACCTTCATCGACCTGCGGTGCGTCTGCCTCGCGCCGGTGTACGCCCACCACGACAAGCTGGCGATGGTGGTGGTGAACCGCGACGGCACCCACACCCAGCTGGCAACCTGGGTGGCGGATCCGGGCCATACCGCGACGCCCGCCGGCAGCATCTCGACGCCGGCCGATCAGATCGCAAAGGTGCAAGTGGTTTCCGCCGACAACGGCAAGGTGCTGCTCGAGCGCTCGCTGTAAATCGCTGTAAGCCCAAGTTGTACAGCAGGATTGCGACTCCGCGGACTAGCCGCGAGCCATCCAGCTGTGGAACAGGCCATCGGGGTCGTAGGTAGCGCGTACCCGATCCAGCCGTGCCATGTTCGGATCGGTGATGAACTTCGCCGGACGTCGGGCCAGATTCTCGTCGGCGAGCGAGATGCCGGTTGCCAGATGCGACATCGCCGCCATATTCGATTGAGCCCAATCGCGATAGCGATCGTCGTCGGCCGGATCGGGCCAGGCGGTGTAGAGCGCCAGGTAGATCTCGTCCTCCAGGCCGTAGACCATGTCCGTGCGGTCCGCGGAGGGTTTCCAGCCGGTGAAAATGAAGTGCGACGGGTGCGGCGGCAACGTCTCGATGATCTTGCGGATCCCCGGCAGCAGCTCTTCGGCCGAGGCCGACGTGAACATGTTGTCGACGATGTACCGGTGTCCTTCGGGGTATTTGGTCATCACCGCCGCATACCAATTGGCCAACGTTGTCGGCATATACGGAAGGCTGACCGTCGCGCGATCGATCACCGGACAACTGCCCAGGGCCGCCAGCGCTTTCGCGGCCTCTTCTTCTGAGTCGGCGAAGACTGGCGACGCGACGGTGATGCCCGGCCCGTCCGATCCGGTTTCCGGAGCGCCGCATGAGGTCAGGATCTGCAGTTCAACCCGGTCGTCGATCTCGCTGCTGATCGAGCGACCCCAGGTGAACACCTCGTCAGCGACGTCGATCGGATACATGTACAAACACGTGCCCAAGACAGCCGGGCGTCGGTAAAGACGCAATGTGAACGAGGTGACCACACCGAAAAAACCCGGGCCCGAACCGCGAGCGGCCCAGTACAGGTCGGGGTGATTGTCGGGATCGCAGTAGATCTGTTCGCCGTCGGCGGTGACGACCTCGAGTCCAAGCACGCTCTCACACGCCGGCCCGACGACTTTGCTGTTCCAGCCGTATCCGCCCTGCAGCAGATAGCCGCCGAGGCGAATGCCTTCGCAGTGGCCGGCGGGGAAGAACAGGCCTTGCGAGTCGAGCTCGGTCGCGAACACGCTGGCGATCTTGCCGGGCCCGACGCGCGCGATCATCCGATCGGTGTCGACGCTGCAGTGATCGAGGCGGCTGACGTCGAGCAGCATGCCGCCATCGCGCAGATGGCTGGCGCTCCAGCTGTGCCCGCCCGAACGGACGCCGACGTGATAGCCCTGAGCCCGCGCGTGGCGCAGCGCCGCAACGACGTCTTTCGTCTCGCGGGCCTGCATGATCACCGCTGGAAACCGGTCTGGCAGAATGCTATTCCAGACCGTTTCGCGGCGGGCTGCTTCATATTCATCCGTACCGCGGTAGAAGAAGTGTTTTTCGCGGAGTAACGCCATTCCAGTCCCCTTATACGGCTGCCGAACGCTCAACAGGGTCCACGCTGCGCGACCCGGCTGCCAGGTACGCCGCGACCTGACCGGCCAACGGCGTTGCGGCCAGGCGGATCGCCCGCAGCGGGCCATTCGGCGGAATGCCGTAACCGATCGCGAACATCCCGTCGCCGACATGCGAGGCGAACCCGCCGTGCGGGTCGCCGTGCTTGTCAAGGACGCCGAGGTGGCCCACCAGGCCATCAAGGTCGGTGCTGAATCCCGTTGCGGCGACGATCACCTCAGGTGTGACGGCCGTGCCGTCACACAGGATCACCCGGCCGGACTCAACCGCCGCCACCGCGGCTACCACCTCGACCCGCCCGGACCGTACGGCGTCGACAAGCTCATCGGCCAGGGTGGGAATGCGGCCGCGCTGTTCCACCGTCGCCTTCAGCCCCATCGGCGGCCGGTGGAATCCGTAGACCGAAAGGTCGCCGAACAGCAGACGATTCAGCCGCGCGATCACCGGGTCGAGAACGCGCGCAGGCACCCGCGCGAACAGCTCGAGGAAGATGTCCGACGGAACGGGCCCGATGGCACGCCGCACCAGATGTGGTGGTGTGCGGACCGCCAGCCAGACCTTGCGCGCGCCGCTGGCGTCAATGTCAGCCAGCTGCACCGCGATGTCGGCGGCCGAATTGCCCGCCCCGACAACAAGAACGTCGCGGCCCGTGAAGGGCCAAGCGTTGCGAAAGTCGGCGGAGTGCACCAGATCGCCGGTGAACTGACCGAGGCCGGGCCACGGCGGAACGACGGGCGTGTGGTACTTGCCGGTGGCCAGCACGACGGCGGGTGTCCGGATTTCCCCCGACGAGGTGTCAATTAGCCAGCCTCCCGCTGCGCGGTCGATGCGGTTGACCTCGCAGCCGAGCGCGACCGTGATGTTTTGCTGGCGCACGTAGCGGTCGAAGTAGCGGACCATGTCCTCTTTGGTTGGCCAACGGCCGGCCGTCAGAGGAATTCGTTGTCCCGGAAGGTGGGACAAGAAACCGTTGGTGTTCAACCGAAAGTTGTCATAGCGATTCCGCCAGGAAACCGCAGGTGCTGCGGCCTTGTCGACGACCAGGGCCGAAATCCGGTGGCGATGCTCCAGCTCGCGTGCGACGGCGAGACCGGAAGGCCCGGCTCCGATGACAACGACGTCAGGTCTGCTCTGGCGATTGGTGAACACAGGCGGCATGACTCCTTAATTCATCGGGTCCAGCCGTTAACACGGTTAATAAGCCGATGTGGTTCATCACGACCGGATTTTCGGTGAGTCATGAACCCAAGCCGTCCGCGAGTCGTGTACCTGGTATGCCGAGGAAACACCGAGTGGTCGACCACATTGTGGGGCACCTCGCGGGAATCGGGGTCAGGCACATCTTCGGGGTCGATGGGGCCAACATCGAGGATCTCTACGACGCCGCATATTTCCGTTCGGATATCACCGCGGTGCTGGCCAAGCACGAGTTCTCCGCCGCCACAATGGCTGATGGATACAGCCGCAGCGGCGTGGGCTTGGGTGTAGTGGCGGCGACATCCGGCGGGGGAGCGCTGAATCTGCTTCCTGGCCTTGGGGAATCATTCACCAGCCGGGTGCCGGTGTTGGCGTTGGTGGGTCAACCGGCGACAGCGATGGATGGTCGCGGCAGTTTTCAGGACACCAGCGGCCGCAACGGGTCGCTGGACGCCGAGGCGTTGTTTTCCCAGGCGTCAGTTTTTTGCCAGCGGGTTCTGACGCCTGCGGACATTGTCTCGGCGCTACCGGCCGCCATTGCCGCCGCACAAACGGGCGGTCCAGCAGTGTTGTTGTTGCCCAAAGACATTCAGCAGTCCAGCCTGCACCTCAATGGCCGCAGCGGTGGATGCCATCAGGAAGTGGCGCGAGCGCGATCCATCGGTGACCCGCATCCCATCGTGCGCGCCTTGCGGCGAGTGACCGGGCCGGTGACGATCATCGCTGGCGAGCAGGTGGCCCGCGATGATGCGCGAGCCGAGCTGTCGGCGCTGCGTGCGGTGCTGCGCGCCCGGGTGGCATGTGTGCCGGACGCCAAGGATGCCGCCGGAACACCCGGCTTCGGCTCGTCATCGGCCCTGGGGGTCACCGGAGTCATGGGTCACCCCGGTGTGGCCGATGCGGTGGCCGGTAGTGGGCTGTGCCTGGTGGTGGGCACCCGGCTATCGGTGACCGCGCGCGCCGGTCTGGACGAGGCGCTGGCGGCGGTTCGCACGCTTTCGATCGGGTCGGCGCCGCCGTATCTTGCCTGCACGCACGTCCACACCGACGATCTGCGCGCATCGTTGCGGATGCTGACCCGCGCACTTTCCGGCGCCGGGCGGCCCACCGGGCTTCGGGTGCCCGATGTGGTTGCGCACACCGAGCTGAGCCCGCCGCCCTTCGATGGCCCGGGCGTGCGCTACCGCGACGCCATGTCCGAGCTCGATCACACACTGCCCGACGAAGTCGACATCGTCGTTGATGCCGGCAACACCGGCGCGGCGGCGATCCACTATCTGCCGGTGCGACGCAAGGGCCGGTTCGCCGTCGCGCTGGGGATGGGCGGCATGGGCTACAGCTTCGGAGCCGGCATCGGGATGGCGTTCGCCCGCGCGAAAGCTCAAGCACCGGGCCGGCGTGTGGTGGTGATCGCCGGGGACGGCGCGTTCTTCATGCACGGCATGGAGGTGCACACCGCACTGCATTACCGGCTGCCAGTGACCTTCGTGTTGCTCAACAACAACGCCCATGCCATGTGCGTGACCCGCGAGCAGCTCTACTACGACGACCTCTACAGCTACAACCGATTCGCTCCCAGCCGGCTAGGCGAGGGTCTGGCCGCGATGTTCCCCGGGCTGACATCGGTCGACGTCAGCGACGCGGACGGATTGGCGACGGCAGTGCGGGGCTCGCTCGACGTCGACGGCCCAGCGGTCGTCAGCGTCGAATGTGCCGCCGACGAGATCCCGCCTTTTGGTCCGTTTCTCAATACGCCTCAAATCAACAAGGTTGCCACTCAACAGATCCCACCCACACAGGAGGACTTCACCAATGTCGCTGCCAGCGCTTGACGATATCGTCACTCACACCGGCACCGCCCGGCCGATCGACGGGGTGGTTCGCATCGAAACCACGCCGCTGGAGCAGACCGCCGGAACCTTCTTGTCGCAGATGCGTTCGGTGTATCCGCACGAAGAGGTCTTCGGCCAGTACTGCACGGTCAACGACTACGTCGACTGCCCACCTGACGAGCTCTTCGAGTACCTGTCGGACACCAGAAGCCTCGAGGAGTGGACCTACACCCTGCGTGGCTTCACCCCCACCGATGAGCCGGGACTGTGGGAGGCCTACGACAAGTTGCTTCCGGAAACCAAGATCTACACCCGCACGGTTTCCAACGCCGGGGCCCGCACTGTCGACTACCATTGCGCGTGGGACCAGGGCAAGCACCTCTGGATGATCTACCTGATGCGGGTTCTCGACGCGCAGGTGATGTTGAACAAGCCCGGTTCTGTTGTGCTGTGGACCAATTGCCGTCATCCGTTCTACGACCGCAACCCGTTCCCCGAGGCCGCGCCGGCCGAGCGCACCGGCTGGGTGGGTGACTTCTGGGACCTGTTCGGTGCCGGCCATGGTCTGGAGTTGAACAACCTCAAGACGATCGCCGAATACCGCCACCGCAACGGCCTGCCGGTCACTCCGGCGTGGATGAGATGAGTGATGTCGTGAATCAGCCCGCTGTAAGCCTTCTCGACGTCTCGAGCTATCTGCCCGGCGAGCCGATCGGCGCCGACTACTACGCCCAATTCGCCGAATCCGACGAATTGCGGGACAACGTGATGTTCCGCGCGCCCTCCTTCCGGCACCACGTCGGGCCCGACGAGACCGCGATCGACATGGTCGAGCGAGCGACGCAAGGACTGATCGAACGGCATGGACGCGACGTCATCGAAAATGTCGACATCTTGATCACCCACACCCAGTTGCCGGACATGCCGTTCTATGGCGCCGGCGGCGGGATGGCGCATCGGCTCGGCATGCGGCCGAATTGGGTGCTGGATCTGCACAACGGCGGGTGTGCGGTGTTCGTGCTGGCCCTTAAAGTGGCCCGTCAGCTACTGACTTCGGGTGAAGGGCGTACCGCGCTCATCGCGATTGCGCAGAATACGGCGGGGCAGGTCTTCGACCAGCCTGGGGTACGTCGGAAGGCGCAGTCGGCCGTGCCTGGCGACGGCGCCGCGGTAGGTCTGGTGGCGCTGTCGGACAAGTCACCGATTCTCGATGTCGAATGCCGCACCTACGGTGAGTACGCCGGCGACATGACGATCACCATCGACCCGCCCCGTAAGTACTGGCAGCCCGGGCCCGGTGAGGGCTGCATCGGGTTCACCGAAACCAAGATCGCCAAGGTGCTGGCCCGCGGCAACCGCCAGGTTCCCGAGGTGGCGCTGGCGGTGTGCGACCGAATCGGGCTGAACTCCAAGGACATTGACCTGCTGGTCACCAACCAGCCAAACCGGGTGTTCCTGCGCAATTGGCGCGAGGCGCTCGAGGTGCCCGAATCGCGACACCTCGATACCTACGACGAATGCGGCAACCTGTTCGGCGCCGGGATTCCGGTCAACCTGGATCGTGCCATCTCCGAGGGCCAGATCGAGGCCGGCGAGGTGGTCATGATGGCCGCGTTCGCACACGCGGGCGACTTCGCCGGCGCGGCAGCAATTAGCTGGGGCGGGCGTGACTGATGGCCGAGCCGGCGTACGCAAGTTCAGTGACCGACGAGATCCTCGCCACCCTCCCGCAGGCGGTTGATCCACTCGCGTTGTCGCTCAACGAGAGCCCGTTTCCGCCGCTGCCGGCGGTGCGGTCAGCGCTGATGCAAAGCATCGACGCGGCCAACCGTTATCCGGAGTTTCTGCCCGGGCAGTTGCGGCGGTTGGTCGCGGACCGCGTCGGAGTGGACGAAGAGCAGGTCGTGCTCGGCGCCGGGGCGTCCGGCGTGGCGATGCAGGTTCTGCATGCGGTCACTCGGCCCGGTCATCGGATTGTGATGAGCCAGCCCACATTCGACGGCTACCCGATCTTCGCGCAAATGGCCCGGCTGACTCCCATCACCGTCCCGCTCAACCAGTACGGCCATCACGACCTGGCGGCGATGGCTGACGCCGCCGCCGACGCGCGCGTGGTCGTGTTGTGCCGACCGCACAATCCGACTGGAACATTGGAACCGGTCTCGGCGGTCGAATGGTTCCTCAGAGAGACCCCGAGCGACGCGATTGTGCTGCTCGACGAGGCCTATATCGAGTTTGTCGCCGCCCGGTATCGTATCGACGGACCAGACCTCATCCGGCGTTTCCCGAATGTTGTTGTGCTGCGGACCTTCTCCAAAGCCTGGGGGCTCGCCGGGCTGCGGATCGGCTACGGGTTCGCCGCGCCCGAGCTGGCGAGCATGCTGTGGACCATGCAACTGCCGTTCGGCATGAGCAATTTTGCCACGGCGGCGGTCGCGGCCTCCTATGACGCCGAAGCGCAGCTTGCGCAACGCATTCGTCGGATCGCCTCGGAGCGCAACCATCTGCGCCTCCGCCTGATGGCCATGGGTATCTACACGACGGACTCACACGCCAACTTCGTGTACCTGCCGCCGGCGCTTCGGCCGTGGCGCGAGGTGTTCGCTGAGGGCGGGGTGCAGGTCCGCTACTACCCCGATGGCGGTGCACGGGTTACCGTCGGCGAGCTGCCGTCGACCCTGGCAGTGTTGTCCGCGGTGGAAAAGTCGCTGGCCTAACCCCTGAGCTACCGCGATCGGCGGCCAAAGTGCGGTAAGAAAAGGGGCGTGGCCACCTCGCACCCCGACAACCGCGATCCGATCGCTGCGGCGCGGGCCAACTGGGAACGCGCCGGATGGGGGGAAGTCGCGCAGGGGATGGTCGCGGTGACGTCGGTGATGCGGGCCCACCAGATCCTGCTCGCCCGCGTCGAAACCGCTTTACGCCCTTACGATCTGAGCTTCTCTCGATTCGAATTGCTGCGTCTGTTGGCGTTCAGCCGCAGCGGCGCGTTGCCGATCACCAAGGCCTCCGACCGGCTGCAGGTACACGTCACCAGCGTCACCCATGCCATCCGCCGGCTGGAAGCCAATGGCTTGGTGCAACGCGTCCCGCACCCTACCGACGGGCGGACCACGCTGGTGCAGATCACCGACCTGGGCCGCTCGACCGTCGAGGACGCCACTGTCACGCTCAACGAGCAGGTGTTCTGCGATATCGGGATGTCAGACGGCGAATCGCAGGCGCTGGTGTCGTCAATCGAAACCCTGCGGCATAACGCCGGAGACTTCTGAGCGCTCAGGTCTATTACGCGGCTTCTCCTCGGGCCATGCTGGCCCGCGTCGTCGCCGCGCGGCCTAATCTTCGATCGTCGAGGGCACCGGGATCGTCGCGGTGACGGCTGTTCCGGCGCCGGGCCGCGACCGGATGTTCAACCTTCCCCCGACCAGCTCGGCGCGCTCGGCCATCGACAGCACACCGTAGCCGCCCATCTCGTCGCCACCCAACGGATTCTCGAAGGTATCGAAACCTATTCCGTTGTCCACGATTTCGAGTCGCGCGGTGTCGCCGTCCACCCTGAAGCCCAGCCGAGCCACCGATGCGTTGGCATGTTTGACGATGTTTTGCAGGCCCTCTTGTGCGATGCGGTAGAGCGCGATCTCGATGTGCTCGGGCAGCCGGACATCGGCCAGTTCGATCTCCATGTCCAGCTGCGGAATTGACCGGGCCAGGCTGGCCAGCCCACCGGCCAAGCCCAAATCGTCGAGCACCGGCGGGCGCAGCCCGCTGATCGCCGCCCGAGCCTCCTGCAACGTCAATCCGGCGAGGTCTCTGGCCTGTTCGAGTTGCTGCGAGGCCTCCGCTGGATCGTGGCTGACGGCTCGTGCGGCGGCATCAAGCCGATATGACAACGTGATGAGGCGCTGCGAAATACCGTCATGGATATCACCGGCGAGGCGACGGCGTTCGATTTCCTGGGCCTCGATCACCTGCTCGACGAACAGCTCGTGGGCTCGCTCGCGGGCCACCAGCTGTCGGTGCAACCGGGCCTGGTGCATGGCGCCGGCGATCAGCCGGCCGATGACCCGCAAGAGTTGGACGTCGCCCTCGGTGAACTCGCGGCGTGCGACCGTGTGCACGTTAAGCACACCGACCAGTCCGCCCGGGTCGGTTTCCATCGGCATCGACACCATCGAGGTGAAATCGCGTCCCCGCAGCGACTGGATCGGCAAATAGCGCGGGTCGGCTTCCTTGTCGTCGGTGATCACGACCGGCTCACGGTGCCGGGCCACCCAGCCCGAGATGCCGGATCCCAGCGGCAGCCGAATCTTTCCCACCTGGCCGTCGAACGGCGGTGTCGCACCGGCAAGGGTCAGCGAGCGGTCGGTGTCGTCGAGCACATGCACGAAGCAGACGTCGGTCCCGGTAGCCGCGGTGATCATCCGCGCGGCAGCGGCCGCCAGCGGTTCCACCCCCGGGCCACTCGAGGCGGCCTGGATGAGTTCTCGCAGCAGCGCGAGCTCACGGTCGGTGTCGACAAGATCGCGTACCGCGTCCGAGCCTCGGGGGCCGTTGTCGGGTGCTGCCGGTCGCGGCGCGGTCATTGGACAGTGCTCATTGGTAGATGCCCTCGCGCAGCGCAGTGGCCACCGCGCCGGTCCGGTCGCTGACCCCGAGCTTGCGGTAGATCGATCGCAGGTGGCTTTTGACGGTTTCCTCGCCGATGACGAGTTTGTTGGCGATGCCCCGGTTGGACAACCCGTTGACCATGTAGGACAGGATTTCGCTTTCGCGTTGCGTCAACCCCTGCCGGGCACCCGGCCAGAATTCGTCCCGCTGCATGCGGGCCGCCGTGTCCGCCGCCCGGACCGCCATCCCCGGGTCGATCACGGTTTCCCCGTTGTGCACCAATTCCAGTTGGCGTACCAGTTCATCGCTGTTGATGCTCTTCAGCAGATAGCCGCTGGCACCGACCCGCAAGGCCTGGAACAAGTACTGCTCGTCGTCGTAAACCGACAACATCACGACCTTGCGCTCGGGATCGTGCTCGCGCAGCACCTTGCACAGGTCTAACCCGCTGAAGCCCTGCATGCGCACGTCGCACAGCACGATGTCGGGCTGCAGCTCGTCGACCACGGTGACCGCCCGGTCGGCGCCCACCGCCTGGCCGACCACCTGCAGCCGGTCCTTGAACGCCGCCAGCATCGCCTTGAGTCCCTCGATGACCATCTCGTGATCGTCGACCAGGACAAGACGTACCGGCGTGCTGACGGACCCGGTGTGCGCAGCCGTCATGGCAACACCCTAAGACTCTGCCGCGTTGCCGGGCAGTTGGCCTTGCGAATCCCCCTAACGGGGGAGGTCGGTGGCGTGTGGCTTAGGGCAACCTGTGGGCGTGCGAGCTATGGGCCAGACTCGTCCAGCCCGGACCTTTTGGTGGGATCGGGAACCTCCGGCCGAAGCCGATCTGCTGCGCGCGGTGATTTTCGACGCCGATTCCGCGCTGGCCGACATCGACCGCGACGGCGACATTGCGCCCCGGGCCGGTCTGGTCGACTTGGTGATGAGCCTGTTCGTGGCCGGCATCTGGGTGGGCGTGGTGAGCACTCGGCGCCGGGAGCGGGTCGAGATGCTGGTGCGGCAATTGGTCGGCGACGGCCTCGTCGAGACGATCGTGACCGTCGATGACCTATCCGACATCCAAGCCGGACGCGAGTGCGACGCTGAACTGTATCGGCTGGCGTTGTGGGAGATGGGAATAACGCACCGGAGCGCGCTGGCGGTCGCAGGGTCGGGGCGCGGGTGGCGCGCTGCGGTTGCCGCCGAATTGCCTACCGTGGTCGTCGCTACCGGCTACGACGGTGCGGATTCGCTGCGCGCGGCCGACTGCCAACGGGCGCACCGGCGGTGGTGGATTGGCCAGCAGCGCTTGCGGGTTGCCTAACCCCCGCGGATCATCTCGATGACGGCGCTGAAGTCCTTGTCGGCGTTGGCCGCTGCGAATTTGGCGTAGATCTCGGCGGCGTGACTGCCGAGCGGGGCCGCCGAACCGGTTGAGCTGACCGCATCCATCGCCAGCCCCAGGTCCTTGTTCATCAGCGCGGTCGCGAAGCCCGGCGTGAAGTCGTGGTTGGCCGGCGATGTCGGCACTGGGCCGGGCACCGGGCAGTTAGTGTGCACGGCCCAGCAGTTTCCGGTAGCGCCGGTGATGACGTCGAACAGCGACTGCGCCGACAGCCCAAGCTTTTCGGCCAGCACGAACGCCTCGCCGATCGCGATCTGCTGCACGGCGAGCACCATGTTGTTGCATACTTTCGCGGCCTGGCCCGCGCCGGCCGCTCCGCAGTAAATGATCTTGCCTGCCATCGGCTCCAGCACCGGCCGCGCCCGTTGCAGCGCCTCGTCGTCGCCGCCGACCATGAATGCCAAGGTGCCGGCGACCGCACCTTTGACGCCGCCGGAGACCGGCGCGTCGAGCTGAGCCACGCCGTGGGATGCCGCCGATGCGTGGACTTCGCGAGCGTCATCGACGGAAATCGTGGAGCTGTCGATGAACAGCGCGCCTTGCTTTGCAGCGGGCAGGATTTCGGCGTAGCAACGTTTGACCGCGTCGCCGTGCGGGAGCATCGTGATGACGACGTCGGCGCCGGCCACCGCCGCGGGGCCGCTGTCGGACACCACGACACCGTTTTCGGCGGCCGCGGCGGCCGCGGTCGGTACCGGGTCAAACCCCTGCACGGTGTGACCGGCGGCCACCAAGTTGTTCGACATCGGACCGCCCATGTGGCCCAGCCCCAAAAACGCGACAGTAGACATTCGTTCTAGCCTTCCTACGCGCTGGCGCGGGCCCGTGCGGCCACGGCTCTGCCGATGACCACCCGCATGATTTCGTTGGTTCCCTCCAGGATGCGGTGCACCCGTAGATCGCGCACGATCTTTTCCAGACCGTACTCGCGCAGATACCCATAGCCACCGTGTAACTGCAGGGCCTTGTCCGCGACGTCATAGCATGCGTCGGTGACGTATCGCTTCGCCATCGCGCACAGCTCGACTTTGTCGGCGGCATCGCCGTCGAGCGCGGTCGCCGCCCGCCACAACAACATTCGCGAGGACTCCAATGCGGTGGCCATATCGGCCAAGGTGAACCTGATGGTTGGCTCGTCGAGCAGAGCCGCCCCGAACGCCTCCCGATGCAAAACGTAGTTTGCCGCTTTATCGTACGCGGCCTGTGCACCGCCGAGCGAGCACGCCGCGATGTTGATCCGGCCACCGTTGAGCCCGTTCATCGCGATGCCGAAGCCCGTGCCCTCGCCGTCCGCGCCGCCGAGCATCGCAGCGGCGGGCACGCGGACGCCCTCGAACACCACCTGCGCGGTGGGCTGCGCATTCCAGCCCATCTTCTCTTCGTGTGCACCGAAACTCAGTCCCGGACTTCCCTTTTCCACGATAAAGGCCGATATTCCGCGTGGACCCTCGCCGCCGGTGCGGGCCATCACCACGTACACATCCGAGGCGCCGGCCCCGGAGATGAACTGCTTGACGCCGTCCAGCACGTAGTCGCCGTTCTGCTTGACGGCGCGGGTGCTCAAGGCGCCGGCATCCGAGCCGGCACCGGGTTCGGTCAGGCAGTAGCTGGCGATGGAATCCATCGTGGCCAGCCGGGGCACCCAGTCGTTGCGCTGCTCGTCGGTGCCGAATGCGTCGATCATCCAGGCACACATGTTGTGGATCGACAGGAACGCGGCTGCCGTCGGACAGGCCGTGGCCAGCTGTTCGAAGATCCGTACCCCGTCCAGGCGACGCAGCGCGCTGCCGCCCACGTCGTCGCGACAGTAGATCGCTGCCATGCCGAGCTTTGCCGCCTCCCGCAGTTCTTCGACCGGGAAGTGTTGGGTCGCATCCCATTCCAGGGCGTAGGGGGCAAGGCGTTTGTCGGCGAACGCGGCCGCCGTCTCGGTGATGACCCGTTCGTCGTCGTCCAGACCGAAGAATTGCATTCCAGGCGCTACCTCATTGTCGGGATGACGAATTCGGCGCCATCCTTGATGCCGGACGGCCAGCGCGACGTAACGGTCTTGACTTTGGTGTAGAACTGGATCGAGGCCGGGCCGTGTTGGTTGAGATCACCGAAACCGGAACGCTTCCAGCCACCAAAGGTGTGGTAGGACACCGGGACCGGGATCGGCACGTTGACCCCGACCATGCCGACCTGCACCCGGGAAACGAAATCGCGCGCGGTGTCGCCGTCACGGGTGAAGACCGCCACACCGTTGCCGTATTCGTGTTCGCTGGGCAGCCGCAACGCCTCTTCGTAGTCATGGGCACGGACCATACACAGCACTGGGCCGAAGATCTCGTCGGTGTAGATCGACATCTCAGGGGTGACATGGTCGAACAGGGTGGGTCCGATGAAGTAGCCGGATTCCAGGTTCGCGTCACCGAACGTCAGATCGTCGCTGGTGCGTTCGCGGCCGTCCACGACGAGATCGGCGCCGGCGTCGACACCCTGGCCGATGTAATCTCGCACCCGGCTGAGTGCGGCCTCGGTGACCAACGGGCCGTAGTCGGCCTTGGGGTCCAGACTGTGCCCGACCCGCAGATTATTGATCCGCTCAACCAGCCTGGCGCGCAACCGATCCGCGGTCTGCTCGCCGACCGGCACCGCGACGCTGATCGCCATGCAACGTTCGCCGGCGCTGCCGTAGCCTGCGCCGATCAGCGCGTCGATGGCCTGATCCAAGTCGGCGTCGGGCATCACGATCATGTGGTTCTTCGCTCCGCCGAAGCACTGCGCGCGCTTGCCTGTGCTGGTCGCCGTCGAATAGATGTACTGGGCGATGTCCGAACTGCCGACAAACCCGACGGCGGCGATGTCCGGGTGAGTCAGGATGGCGTCGACGGCCTCTTTGTCGCCGTGCACAACCTGAAATGCGCCGGGCGGCAGACCGGCCTCGATGAACAGCTCCGCCAGCCGCACCGGCACCGACGGGTCGCGCTCAGAAGGCTTGAGCACGAACGCATTCCCGCATGCCAGGGCGGGTCCGGCCTTCCACAACGGAATCATCGCAGGGAAGTTGAACGGCGTGATCCCGGCGACCACACCCAGCGGCTGGCGTAACGAGTACACGTCGATGCCCGGGCCGGCGCCCTCGCTGTATTCGCCCTTGAGCAGATGTGGGACGCCAATGCAGAACTCGATCACCTCGATACCCCGCTGAATATCGCCGCGGGAATCGGCCAGCGTCTTGCCGTGCTCTAGAGACAGCATCTCGGCGATCTCGTCGACACGCTCGTTGACCAACTCGACGAAGCGCATCATCACCCGCGCACGGCGCTGCGGGTTGAACGCCGCCCACTCTTGTTGCGCCTGGGCCGCCGAAGCCACCGCGGCGTCGACGTCGCTCTTGCTGCCCATCGGCACCAGTGACTGCACCTGGCCGGTATTGGGGTTGAACACTTCGGCGGTGCGACCGGACTGCCCGGCCGTGCGCTTGCCATCGATGAAATGTGTGACGTGTGCGGTCATGGTGCCCTCGGATGCGCGACAGAGAAACAATGGGATACTAGGACATCCTAGTAAATGGGTCGGCACGGTGGCAAGCGCGGTGCTAGGCGCGGGTGCGCCCAGCACCGTCTGATAGCTCACACCGTATTCCGTCGCGAGTGCGGTAACAGATTCGCCGCCAGCCAGGCGTTCGCGGAGCTCACTGGCCTGCGTCTGCGAAAGTGACGCTTCACGCCCCTTGTACTTCCGGGCCGCGCGGCGAGTGCGGCACCCTGATCACTGCGGTTGTACCGCCCGCTGAGTCCGTCGACCGCCGAATCGGCTGGCACCCAGGTCACCGCGTGGGCGCCAAGATGGCTGAACTAGATGGCGGCCAGGTACTCAGTCGCGCAAAGTCAACGGTCTGCGGAGGTGACTCCTATGGCCTGTGTTTGGTAGGCGTGGGCGGGGCATGCCATTAGGCTCGTGTGCAACCGATTGCCAGGGAGTGTGGGCACATGGAGGTGCCGGTCCGGGAGTGGACGCATTGGGCGGCGGGGTACGGAGTCCCACGTGCGTCGCTGAAGCTGCTGGCTCGGCGGGGTGACCCGTTGGCGCGGCTACTGACAATCGACACCAACCCGGTCAACGATATTTATCCGCTCATCGAGCACTATTCTTGATTTCTAAGTAAACCTCAGCTATCTTTAAGCGCTTATTTAGCAATCTTGGCACGCCCAGTAAGCGGGGAGTGCCATGCGCGCTTGGACCTACCTCACTGCCAGCGTCGCCATCGCTGGCGCCAGCCTGATCACCGTCT
>JAFAID010000049.1 GCA_019236925.1 Mycobacterium sp.
TTCCAGGAGGAGATTTTCGGGCCGGTGGTGTCGGTAACGTCGTTCAAGGACTACGACGACGCCATCTCGATTGCCAACGACACCCTCTACGGCCTGGGTGCGGGGGTGTGGAGTCGCGACGGCAACACCGCCTACCGGGCCGGCCGCGACATCCAGGCCGGCCGGGTGTGGGTCAACTGCTACCACGTCTACCCGGCGCACGCGGCGTTCGGCGGCTACAAGCAGTCCGGCATCGGCCGGGAGAACCACAAGATGATGCTTGACCACTACCAGCAGACCAAGAACCTGATGGTGTCCTACTCGCAGAAGGCGCAAGGATTCTTCTGATGACCGCGCCGGCGACGATAGACAGAGCAGTGCGATCGGAAAATGGCAGGAGGAGCGGCGCCATATGACGCCGCGGGTGGTGGTCACCTCCGCTGCCGCCAAGCTGCTCGGTGAGCTGGTCGACCGGCACGGCCCGGTGATGTTTCATCAGTCCGGCGGCTGCTGCGACGGGTCGTCGCCGATGTGCTATCCGGACGGCGACTTCATCGTGGGCGATCGCGACGTGCTGCTCGGGGTACTGGACGTCGGCGCCGGGGTGCCGGTGTGGATCTCCGGGCCCCAGTTTCAGGCCTGGAAGCACACCCAGCTCGTCATCGACATGGTGCCCGGCCGCGGCGGCGGATTCAGCCTGGAAGCACCCGAGGGAATGCGGTTCTTGTCCCGCGGGCGGGCTTTCAGCGACGCCGAGAACGCGGAGCTCGCGGCTACCCAAGTGATCACCGGCGCCGACTACGAGCGCGGCGAGCGCCCGCCGGCACGCTCACCGGTGGTCGCTAATGCCGCGGACGCGTGCTCAGTACCCGCAGGGCGCGCCGCGCCGGTGCAGCCGTAGCGAGCCGCCGCGGCAGTATCGTCGAAGCGTGATACCGCTTCCGCGGAGCTGGCTGCTGACCAGCGCGATGCTGCTCGGCGTCGCGGTCGGGTTGCTGGGCGGAACAGCGGCGCTGGCCGTGGATCATGCCCACATGCGCCCGGACATCGCGATCGCGTTGGTGGTCGGGTTCCCCAGCGTCGTCGGCCTGCTGGTCATCCTGTTAGCCCGGCGCCGATGGCTGACCGCGCTGGGCGCGTTCATCCTCGCGCTGGCGCCGGGCTGGTTCGGCCTGCTCGCGGTGATCGAGGTGACGACCCGTGGCTGACGAAGAGCGTGTCGACACCGCGTCGATGCCAAAGACCGAGGCGCTCACGCTGACCTTCGACACCGGCGCGCACCAGAAAGCCGAACCGGAAGTCATCGAGCCCGAACCGCCGGCTCGCCGTCGCCGGTGGTGGCGTCGGCGGTCGGACACGTCGACGGCGGAGACACCGGACGAGCCGGTGAGCAGCCCCGCCCCGGCGACTGAGGCCGCGGCGGTCGACGCACCGACGTCCGGGGCTATGCACGCGCCGGCGCCGCCGATCGTCGTGCCCGGCCGGTACCACCACTTGAGCCGGTACCACCACTTGAGGTGGTGGCAGTTCATTCTGGTGCTGCTGGTGGTCTGGGTTCCGGCCGCGGCGATCGGTGCCGGCCTGTTCTACTGGTGGACCCACGACCACTCCATACACAAGACCGCGGTGGTCTTCGTGGTTTTGGTCTACGTCGTGGTGTGCACGGTCGCAGCTTTGATGCTGGCGATGGTGCCCGACCGGCCGCTGGTGTCGGCGGTGGCGATCGCGTTGATGTCGGCGGTGTTCGCGTCCGTCGTCGCCGCGGCCCCGTTCTACGGCGCGTTTTACTGCGACCACAGCCAACGCCCTTGCCTGATGGGCGTCATCCCGCACTGAGCCCGTCGACGGCGGCTATGCAAGGCTGACGGGGTGAGCGACACCTCGGCCTCGTACCCGCCGACCGATCGTGACCTCGCCTCAATCGCCGACTTGATCGAAGATCCGGCGCGGGCCGCGATGCTCGCGGCGCTGGCCGGCGGGCGCGCGCTGCCGGCGGGGGAGCTGGCCCGACGGGCCGGGGTGCATCCCGCCACGGCATCCACGCACTTGCGCCGGCTGACCGAAGGTGGGTTGATTCGGGTCCGAGTCCAAGGCCGGCATCGATACCACGAGATCGTCAACCCCGAGGTGGCGACCGTGCTCGAGGCCATCGCCCAGATCGCCCCGCCGACACCGACGCGCTCGCCGAGTCAGCATCGCGCCGCCGGTTCCCTGTTCGAGGCACGGACCTGCTACGACCACCTTGCCGGCCGTTGCGGCGTGCAACTTCGCGACCGCCTGCTGGCCGCGGCGGCCATCCGCTGCCTCGATGACCGCGACCACGAGCTCACCGACCGCGGACAGTGTCTGCTCGACGAGCTGGGTATCGACCTCGCCACGGTGCGGGCAAGCCGGCGGGTGTTCGCCCGCTCGTGCATCGACTGGACCGATCGCCGCGTCCACCTGGCCGGGGCGCTGCCCGCCGCGATCACCAGCGAGTTCCTCGCCCGCGGATGGCTGACCAGCGGGCCGGGCCGTAGCCTGCGCGTCGCCGGCGATTACGACGACAACGTTGAAAAATGGCTGGCCAGCTGACGGTGGATGCCCGGCGATTAGGGTAGTGGCGTGACCCACTATGACGTTGTCGTCCTCGGAGCTGGACCCGGCGGATACGTGGCGGCCATCCGTGCCGCGCAGCTGGGATTGAATACCGCTGTCGTCGAACCGAAATACTGGGGCGGAGTCTGCCTCAACGTCGGCTGCATCCCGTCCAAAGCGTTGCTGCGCAACGCCGAACTCGTCCACATCTTCACCAAGGAAGCCAAGACGTTTGGCATCAACGGCGAGGCGACATTCGACTACGGCATCGCCTATGACCGAAGCCGCAAGGTGGCTGAGGGCCGGGTCGCCGGTGTGCATTTCCTGATGAAGAAAAACCAGATCACCGAGATCCACGGATACGGCAGATTCACCGACTCCCACGCGCTGGCAGTCGAGCTCAACGACGGCGGCACCGAAACCGTCACGTTCGACAACGTCATCATCGCCACCGGCAGCAGCACCCGGCTGGTGCCCGGCACGTCGCTGTCGGAAAACGTGGTCACCTATGAGGAACTGATTCTGTCGCGGGAGCTGCCGGAGTCGATCATCATCGCCGGCGCGGGGGCCATCGGCATGGAATTCGGCTACGTGCTGAAGAACTACGGCGTCGACGTGACCATCGTCGAATTCCTGCCGCGCGCGCTGCCCAACGAAGACGCCGAGGTCTCCAAGGAGATCGAGAAGCAGTTCAAGAAACTCGGCGTCAAGATCCTCACCGGCACCAAAGTGGAGTCGGTCAACGACGACGGATCCGCGGTCACGGTGACCGTCAGCAAGGACGGTGAATCCGAGGAGCTCAAAGCGCAGAAAGTGTTGCAGGCCATCGGGTTTGCACCCAACGTCGAAGGCTACGGACTGGACAAGGCCGGGGTCGCGCTGACCGACCGCAGAGCCATCGGAATCACCGACTACATGCAGACCAACGTCTCCCACATCTATGCCATCGGCGATGTCACCGGGCTGCTGATGCTGGCCCACGTTGCGGAGGCTCAGGGTGTGGTAGCAGCCGAAACCATTGCCGGCGCAGAGACTTTGGCGCTCGGCGATTATCGCATGCTGCCCCGCGCGACATTCTGCCAGCCGAATGTGGCCAGCTTCGGGCTCACCGAGGAGCAAGCCCGGGACGAAGGCTACGACGTCGCGGTGGCCAAGTTCCCGTTCACCGCCAACGCCAAAGCGCACGGTGTGGGCGACCCCAGCGGCTTCGTCAAACTCATCGCCGATGCCAAGTACAAAGAGCTACTCGGCGGACACCTGATCGGCCACGACGTGTCTGAGTTGCTGCCGGAGCTGACCCTGGCGCAGAAGTGGGACCTGACCGCAAACGAGTTGGCGCGCAACGTCCATACCCACCCGACGATGTCGGAGGCGCTGCAAGAGTGCTTCCACGGACTGACCGGGCACATGATCAACTTCTAATGGCGATGCGTACCGAGTCGATTTGGGCCGCCATCGGCGGAGTGATCGTCGGCTATGTCCTGTGGCTGGTCGCGATCTCGATCGGCAACGCCGTCAGCACGGTGAGCCGGTGGAGTCTGGTCGTGCTAGTCGTCTCCGCGGCGTTCGCGCTGTGGGCGGGGCTACGGGGACGACGGCTGCGGCGGCAGCGCAACCTTGTGCTGGCGTCGTTTGTCTTCGCGTTGCCGGTTCTTCCGGTGCTGCTGTCATTGGGCGTGCTTTTCCGCACCTACCTGTGACGGACCGCTAGCTGGGGTTGTCCAGCGGAATGTCGAGGGCCGAGATGGTGGCCGCCAGGCCGTCGTATTGTCCTGCGAGCATGCAGAATTCGACGAGTTGACGCCGATCGAGGTGGCTGGACAGCTGCTGCCAGACCTCGGGGCTGATCGAGCGGTGGTTGATGAACTCGTCGGTGGCGCTCAGCAGCGCCCGCTGCCGGTCGGTCAGCCCGCCGGTCGAATTCGGCCAGGAAAAGATCTCGGCCTGCGTCTGATCGTCGAGCCCGCGGCGGCGCCCCAGCTTGCGATGATGTTGCAGCTCGTATTCGGAACCGCGCAAATGGGCGACCCGCAGGATCACCAGCTCGGTGTCGATCGCGGGCAGCCGGCCCCGCAGCAGCCGAGCGCTGTAGAACGCCCAGGCCCAGAACAGCAATCGCCGCTGACCCAGGGTCGTGAACAGGTGCATCTCCGGAGCTCCGACCGTACGAGCGGCGGATTTCGCCAAAATCCAATTGATCGGCCCCAGCTCGCGGAACCGTCCGGACGGGATACGTCCAACCTCACCGGTCGTCATGCTTGCTTCACCAGATACGGCGAGACCGTGCTGCGGTGCTCGTCCAGGTCGAGTGCGCGGCCCAACGCGGGGAACGCCCGCTGCGGACAGTTGTCGCGTTCGCAGACCCGGCAGCCCGCGCCGATCGGTGTCGCGTTGTCCCCTGACAAGTCAAGTCCTTCCGAGTAAACAAGCCGGTGGGCGTGCCGGAGTTCGCAGCCCAGCCCGATCGCGAAGGTTTTACCCGGCTGACCATACCGTGATGCCCGCCGCTCGACGGTCCGGGCCACCCACATGTAATTACGGCCGTCGGGCATCTGGGCGATCTGCACCTGGATCTTGCCCGGGTTGGCGAAGGTCTCGTAGACGTTCCACAGCGGACAGGTGCCGCCACTGGACGAGAAGTGAAAACCGGTGGCCGACTGGCGTTTTGACATGTTTCCAGCCCGGTCCACCCGGATGAAGGAGAACGGCACGCCCCGCATGGACGGCCGTTGCAGTGTGGAGAGCCGGTGTCCGATCGTCTCGTAGCTGACCGAGTAGAAGGCCGAGAGCCGCTCGACGTCGTAGCGGAAGTTCTCCGCGACGTCGTGAAACTGCCGGTACGGCAGGACCGCGGCCGCGGCGAAGTAGTTGGCCAGCCCGAGCCGGGCCAGGGTGCGCGACTCCTCGCTGGTGAACTTGCCTTCGGTGACCATGCTGTCGATGAGGTCGCCGAACTCGAGATACGCCAACTCGGCGGCCAGCTTGAACACCTGCTGACCCGACGAGAGGTGGTTGCTGATCTCCAGTGTCCTGGTGGCCGGGTCGTAACGGTGCAGCACGGTGTCGCCCAGGTCGATGCGCTTGTTGATGTGCACGCCGTGCACCTCGGTGAGCCGGCGGGACAACTCGCCGGCCAGATCGCCGTGGTGCAACCGCATCCGGGTGGTCAGGTCCTCGGCGGCGGTGTCCAGCTCATGCAGATAGTTCTGCCGTTGGTAGAAGTAGTCGCGCACCTCTTCATGCGGCATGGTGATCGACCCGCTGCCGCTGCCGTCGGAGAACCGCTCCTCGGTGGCGGCGGCCAGCTGCGCAGTGGTAATCCGGTAGCGGCGATGCAGATTCACCATGGCCCGGGCAAACTCCGCGTGGCCGTTGACGATCTCGGCGACTTCGGCCAGGTCGACGCCGATGTCCAGATCGCGGTCCATGGTCACCTCGCGCAGTTCGGCGACCAGCCTTGTGTCGTCTTGTGTGGCTAATAATGTGGCGTCGACCCCCAAGAC
>JAFAID010000274.1 GCA_019236925.1 Mycobacterium sp.
TACGGCCGCATCGGCAAACGGATAATGTTTCAAAACTTCTACGATGGCTTCGCCATCTTCCTCGACCAGCGAGTGCACGCCTACAAAGGCCGTTCGGCCACGCAGTGCATGTTCGACTTCAACGATCCCGACTTCCCCGGGGCTCGAGTCGCTGCCCGACTGGCCGGACTGCCCTACATACGTGCCGGCCTGTGCGAGCTGGGCGGGAGCCAGATGCCGATCGCGGAGGGCATGTTCTACCAGGAGATCCTGGGGTTTCTGCCGGGTGTGCAGTTTTTCGGCCGCCCATTCAAGGAGCTGATGCGCGCCTCGCTCCTGCGCGACCGGCTCGCCGGCGTTGATTGTTTCGGCACCGACCTGCCGTACCTGAGCAACAACGTCACTCTCGACCCGACGGTCAAAGACCTCAACGGCCAGCCGGCGCCCCGAATCACCTACCAGATCGGCTGGTTCGAGAAGGTCTCGCAAAGCTTCTTCGTGCCGCTGCTCGCCGCGATGTGCGGGGCATCCGGCGCACAGCTGTCCGCCGCCGTACCCGCGAGCACAGCAAGCTCGCTGGGGGGCGTTGCACCACCGGGCGGCTATCACACCATGGGCGGGATGCAGATGGGCGTGAACCCGGCGACGAGCGTCGTCGATGCGGATGGACGAATGCACCAGATGGACAACGTCTACGTCGCCGACGGCAGCGTGTTCGTCACCTCCGGCGGCTCAAACCCCACCCAGACGATCATGGCGGTGGCGCTGCGCACCGCGCGCGGGCTCACCGGCCAGCGGCAGCGCTGACCGGCGTCTCAATGGGGATCGAGGAGTCTTGCCGTTTCGGTTCGGATGGACTGTCGCAGCCTGGCCTCGGTCATGTTGTCCAGCCCCGTCGCGGCGCGCAGAAATGGTTCGAATAGCTGCCAGCCGAGCCGCAGGGCGACGGCGTTGGCGGCTGCGAGCCGGGCCGTTTGGTCGCTGCGATGCCGGGGGCGGATTTCGTCGAGCAGCCGTGTGGCGCCGGGAAAGCTGGTCTGCAGCTGCCCCACGGGGAATCCGTCGAGCAGTGCGCGGGCGATGACTCGAAACTGGCGGTCGGCGGCCACCTCGATCTCCCCCGGCGGCGCGCCCGCGTCCATCAGCCTCGTGGCGCGGGCGGCCAGATGATTCAGCACCGCCGCGACCAACTGCTCCTTGGTGCCGAAATGCCGAAAGAGCAGACCGTGGTTGACGCGTGCATGAGCGGCAATTTCCCGGATCGACGCCGCCGCGGGTCCGCGTTCGGCGAATAGCTCGGCGGCGCTGTCGAGGATCGCGGCGGTGACCTCATCGCGACCGGTCGGGATACCGTCTTGCGTTCCGGCCGTGCTTGCACGCCGTGCAGTCATCCGTCTACAGTAGCAACCGACATGTCGTAGTCATCTGACTACAGGGCTTCAACGGGATGTGGAGGACGCAGAACATGACGACGGCGACCACTTCGCTGACGGTCACAAAACTCGGCGGCCGCGTCGGGGCGCGCATTGACGGTGTGCGGCTCACCGGCGATCTGGAGCCGGCCACAGTCGGACAGATCTATCGAGAATTGCTGCGGCACCAGGTGATCTTCTTCCGCGGACAGCATCACCTCGACGACGAGCAGCAGCATGCCTTCGCCACGTTGCTCGGAACGCCGATTGGGCACCCCGCCGCGAAGAACTTCGGGAGCGCCGATCAACGGATAACACCGATCGATTCCGAGGTGGGCCTCAAAGCGAACCGGTGGCACACCGACATGACCTTCCTTCCGAATTTCCCCAAGACGTCGATCCTGCGTGCGGTCAGCTTGCCCCGCTACGGCGGTTCAACGCTGTGGGCGTCGACCGTCGCGGGGTATCGCGTTCTACCCGATCCGCTCAAGCACCTGGCCGACAACCTGTGGGCCCTGCACACCAACCGCTTCGACTACGCAGCGCAGGCTTTGAGCGACGATGACAAGGCGAACCTGAACGCCTTCGCGGCCACCGAGTTCCGTACCGAGCATCCGGTCGTCCATGTTCACCCGGAGACCGGGGAACGCGCGCTGCTCGCCGGCCACTTCGTCAGCGGCTTTCTGGGGCTCGACAGCTATGAGTCTCTGGTGGCTTTCGAACTGCTGCAACGACGAATCACCATTCCGGAGAACACTGTCCGCTGGGATTGGCAGCCAGGTGATGTCGCGATGTGGGACAACCGCGCTACGCAGCACTACGCCGTCGATGACTACGACGGCCAGCCCCGGCGGATGCATCGCGTCACTTTGGCCGGGGAGATCCCGGTCGATATCCACGGGAACCCCAGCAGGGCGGTCAGCGGGCCCAGGTTCGGACCACTCGCTAGCTGAGGGTTCACCGCCCGGACGGGCAGTGTTGCGGCTCACGGCCGATCTGGGCAGCGTATGTTGATGTCGGCCGCCGGCAGGTCGGAGGGAGGCGTATCGCCCGTGACTGCGATCATCGATTCCGATCAGCACCTGTTCGAGCCACGCACGATGTGGCTCGACCACATCGACCCCGGCATGAGGTCGGAGGCGCTGCGCATCGAAGACGACGAGTTTGGCTACGCCTGGCTGACCTGGCGTGATCGTCGCCTGGGGATCGCCGATGTCACGATCCCCGGCGACCCCGCGCGGATCGGTCGCCAGCGTCGCCGTCAGCGAGCCGGAGAGCCCGCCGAGTACGCCTACGACGACGCCCTTCGCGCCGACTTCTGGGAGCCTGCCGCGCGGCTGGCGCGTCTCGACGAGTTCGGCGTCGACAGCGCGGTGCTGTTCCCTAACTTCGGTCTGCTGTGGGAACGCCGGCTGTCGGAGTCGCTGCCGGCGCTGAAGGCCAACATGGCCGCCTGGAACCGATGGGCTGCGACGGTCGCTGCCGAAGGAAATGGCCGCCTGCATCCGGTAGGCCATCTCACCCTGCGCGATGCCGACTGGTTGCTCGCCCAACTGCGCGAGCTCGCGACCGCCGGCATACGCCTGGCCATGATCGCCCCGTCGCTCGTCGACGGGCGGCCGCTGTCACACCCGGAACACGACCGGATCTGGTCGGCGTTCGTCGGGCACGGGATCATGCCGTGTTTTCACGTGGCCGATCAGCCCCGCGTCTTTGACGATGGCTGGTACACCGACCCGCAGGACGCATTCGTGCCCGCCTTGGAGCCGGTGTTCTTGTGGACGCCGCCGGCGCTCGCGGTCACCGACCTGATCGCCAACGGCACTCTGGCGCGACATCCCGAACTTCGGATCGGGATCGTGGAGCTGTCGTCGATCTGGGTGCCGATGTACCTGCTGATGCTGGACGGCGGCCTCGACTTCGTCAGCAAGGTCAATGGTCGACCACTGGCCGAGCTCGACCTTCGGCCTAGCGAGTACTTCCGCCGCCAGGTGCGGGTCTCGTCCTTTTCCTACGAGCTCCCCGAGCGTCTCCGCACTCAGGCGGGTGACCTGTTCATGTGCTGCTCGGACTACCCGCATGCCGAGGGCACGGCGACCCCTCTCCGCGACTACGAGAACGTCGGCGCCACTCCCGCCGGCGCACCGGGCCTCTTCCACGACAACGCCGCCTTCCTCTTGTTCGGCCGGTGACGCCCCGACCGATGGGACCCCGGCCGGACCGCCCGGTGCTCGGCGGCCGACGCTTACGCTGGTGGCCGGTCGCAGTCGTGGCCGCGGCGCTCGCACTGGCCGCCGGCGCCGGGTTCGCGATCCACACCGTCACCACACACAGCCGCGCGCCGCGGCAGACCGCGCAGGGTGGGTACCGGGTCGGCGCATGCGTGCAGCTCAAGCCCTCACCAAGCGGCGAGCTGCACGCCGCCGACACCTCCTGCGACACCGATCCGAGCTTCGT
>JAFAID010000283.1 GCA_019236925.1 Mycobacterium sp.
CCCGCGACGCGCCCGAGTCAGGGTCGACCAGTTGATATTTCAGCGACGACGAGCCGGAGTTGATCACCAGCACGACACGGCTCTCAGCGATCATAGACGCCCTGTGCCTGGATCACGGTGATGGCGACGGCGTTGACGATGTTCTTCGACCGACGCGCCGCGGGACAGGTCGTTCACCGGCTTGTTCAAACCCTGCAGCACCGGGCCGATCGCGATCGCGCCGGCGCTGCGCTGCACCGCCCTATAGGCGTTGTTGCCGCTGTTGAGGTCAGGGAAGATCAGCACCGTGGCGCGGACGGCGACCGCCGAATCACGCGTCTTGGTGGCCGCGACCGACGGGTCGACTGCGGCGTCGTATTGGATGGGGCCTTCTACCAGCAGGTCGGGCGCCCGGCTGCGCAGCAACTCCGTTGCCGCCCTGACGTTGTCGAGATCGGCACCGACGCTGGACTCGCCTGTGGAATAGGACAGCATGGCCACCCGCGGCTCGATGCCGAACTGTGCGGCGGTGCGCGCCGAGCTGATCGCGATATCGGCGAGCTGTTCGGTCGTGGGCTCCGGGACGATCGCGCAATCGCCGTACGCCAGCACCCGATCCGACAGGCACATCAGGAACATGCTGGACACCGTGGAGACATCCGGCGCGGTCCGGATGATGTCGAACGCCGGCCGGACGGTGCGCGCAGCGGTGTGCGTCGCACCCGACACCATGCCGTCCACGATGCCGTTGTACACCAGCATGGTGCGAAATACGAGACGTCGTAGATGATCTCGTCGGCCGGCTCGACGGTGACACCCTTGTTCTTGCGCAACGCCGCGTACTGGTCGGCGAACTGATCGCACAACTCGCTGGTCCGCGGGTCGATCACCGCCGCCTCGTCCAGATCGACACCGAGTTCGGCTGCGCGCAAGCGGACCCAGAACTCGTCGCCAAGGATAGTCAGATCCGCGATTCCGCGCTGCAGCACCCGCCCGGCCGACTTGAGGATGCGATCGTCGTCGCCTTCAGGAAGCACAACCCCAGGGTGACCCAGCGACGCCACCGTCGTCTTGGCCACCCCACCCTTCTGGTTGGCCACCGCCAGTACCTGGGTATCAGTCACAGGGACATCCTGGCACCCTTTCCTCGTGCTGCGGGGCGACTCGCGAATGTCTGGCACAATCGGTCGGCATGGGCGTGGAGAACCACCGGCTGCTGCTGCTCCGACACGGGGAGACCGAGTGGTCGAAGTCGGGCCAGCACACCGGCCGCACCGAGCTGGAGCTGACGGACACCGGACGTGAAAAAGCCGGGGCGGCGGGCCGGACACTGGGTGAACTCAAGCTCGAGAACCTCATGGTGATCAGCAGCCCGCGCCGACGGGCCTTGGCCACCGCCGAGTTTGCCAGTCTGAGCGTCGATGAGGTGTCGCCGTTGATCGCCGAATGGGATTACGGCTGCTACGAGGGCCTGACGACCGCGCAGATCCGGGAATTGCAGCCGGACTGGCTGGTCTGGACGCACGGTTGCCCGGGCGGTGAAAGCGTCGCTCAGGTCACCGATCGTGCTGACCGAGCCGTCGCGTTGGCGCTACACCACATGGCGTCACGCGACGTGTTATTTTCGAGTCACGGCCACTTTTCCCGCGCGGTGATCACGCGCTGGCTTCAGCTGCCGCTCGTCGAGGGCAGCCGGTTCGCCATGCTCGCCGCCTCGATCGCGGGTCTGTGGTTTTGAGCATGGGGTACGACAGCTCAGTGCGCTCGGGCTGACCTGCCGTCCGCAGGGCCATGAAGCCTAGCGAGCCACGGTTTGCGCTGTGCGGGCCGACCGGGACTCTCATTGCCGGCGGTGTGCGGACCTGCTACGCCGAGATGACGGTCGCACAGGCGGAGCTGCGCTCCGGACGAGCACCAATAGTGTTGGGCGCGTTTACGTTTCGACGTGGATGGCCCTGCCGCGTCGATGGTGCTGCGCACCGTACTGCGCACCGGTGCGCTGCCTGATTGGCCGACCGGCCCCGCTTGTTGCCGAAGTCATCCGGACCATCGCCGAACTAGGTGAACGCCGAATTCTGTTGCGCGCCTTGCGCGAAGGGATAGACAACCGCTACACCCACCGGGCGAGCCGTAGCCGAAGCTCTAATCGAGGCTGCGCGGCGGAAGGCGGCGGCGGCCGTTCGCGCTAAGGCGCAGGAGATAGCAGCTGACAAGAATGACCGGGCCGAGGAAAAGCAAGTAGTTCACGACAGACACGTGCGGGGTGAGACCTTCTGTGTTCGAACTCCGCGGGGGACTCGCGGCGACGAGCGGTCATGCCACCATATCGTGAACCACCTCGCCCGAGCGCGAGATCAATGTGTCTGGCCCATGCTAGGAGTGCTGCGCACAGTAATTCGACGCTGTCAAGACGCGCGGTCTCGTGGGCGTGACACACAATCCGTGTTAGAGCTAGGTGGCGCTGATGTCGGTTTTTCTGTCGCCGCCC
>JAFAID010000311.1 GCA_019236925.1 Mycobacterium sp.
CAAAGCGGCCCATCGACCAGCTCAGCGGCGGCCAGATGCGACGCGTGGTCCTGGCCGGATTGCTGGCGCGGTCGCCGCGCGTACTGATCCTCGACGAGCCGTTGGCGGGACTGGACGCCGCCAGCCAGCGCGGTCTTGTGCGGTTGCTCGCGGACCGGCGCCGCGAAACCGGTCTGACCGTCGTGGTCATCTCGCATGACTTCACCGGCCTAGAGGAGCTCTGCCCGCGCACCTTGCACCTGCGCGACGGTGTGCTGGAACCGGTGCCGGGCGCGGCCCAGGTAAGTGAGTCGACGGTGCCCCCGCCGACACAGCACCCGCCCAGGCGCACACGTCGACCCGTTGTGCTGCTGCGCCCGGTGCCCGGACGCTCCGCCATCCACGAACTCTGGGCCGGCACTAAACTGCTTGTTGCTTTTGGTATTTCGATGTTGTTGACGTTGTACCCGGGATGGGTGGCGATCGGGCTCGTGGCCGCGCTGGTGCTGGCGGGAGCGTGGGTCGCCCGTATTCCCCGAGGTGTGTTGCCGTCGCCGCCGCCCTGGCTGTGGATCATGCTGGCCATCGTCGGTATCACTGCGACATTGGCCGGTGGCAGTCCGCAGATCCAGGTGGGCACGGTCACGCTCGGTCTCGGCGGCCTGCTGGAATTCCTGCGTTTCACCGCGCTGTCGGTCGTGTTGCTCGGGATGGGCGCGCTGGTGTCGTGGACGACCAATGTCGCCGAAATCGCGCCCGCGGTCGCCACTTTGGGTCGCCGGCTGCGACCACTGCGCATCCCGGTCGACGACTGGTCTGTCGCATTGGCGCTCGCACTGCGCACCTTCCCGATGCTGATCGACGAATTCCGGGTTCTCTACGCCGCTCGGCGACTGCGGCCCAAAGAGACAGCGCGGACCCGAAGGGCCCGTCTCCGGCAATTGACGACAGACGTGATCGACCTGGTCGTCGCGGTCATCACTGTCACGCTTCGGCGGGCGGACGAGATGGGTGATGCGATCACCGCGCGGGGCGGCACCGGTCAGATCTCAGCGGCCCCGTCGCAGCCGAAACTAGCCGACTGGGTGACGCTTTCGGTCGTCTCGGCGATGTGTGCGGCCGTCTCAACGGCAGGGCTGGTGTTGGGCGGCTGATCCGGTGTCACTCAGAACCGCACCAGTGCCGACACGTCCGCGAGCGCGCAATTGGGGATGCGTTCGGCCGCGCGCAGCAGGAAGTTGAGCTTCTCGATGCGCTCACCCGAGCGTGGCGCGCCGTTTTTCTGGAACGGTGCCCCTAGTCCCACCGCCAGGTCCATCACGACATCGTCAATGACCCCGCCCGACCGGCCCGACGGAATCGCCAGAATAGCGTTCTGCGAGGCGTATTCGAAGCAGTCCAGTGCCTCGGCGATGGTCCCGACCTGATTGGGCTTGAGGATGAAGCCGTCAACGGCTGAGGTCGTGACGGCCCTTTCCAGTCGGTCTCGGCTGGTGACGATCAGGTCGTCGCCGAGGATAATTGAGCGGTCGACGGTCTGAGCCGCCTTGGTGAACCCGTCCCAGTCATCCCCGTCCAGCAGGTCCTCGATGAACACCATCGGGAAGTCCTCCGACAGCGCCCGGGCGTAATCGATCAGAGCCTCCGCGGTCGCCCGCTCGCCGTTGAATTCGTAGGTCTGCGTGGTCTTGTCGTACACCTCGCTAGACGCACAGTCCAGTGCAAACGCCATGATGTCGGCACAGCCGGCGCGCTCGACAGCCTCGGCAAGTAGCTCCATTACGACGCGCGGGTCGCTGGACGGAGCGACGTACCCGTACGACGATGCGATCAGCGGCGTGCGGCCAAGCCGTCGCGTGAGCACCTCGCCCAGCACGCCGAACAGACTCACGCCCTTTTCCACCGCCGACCCGATGGAGTCGGCGCGATAAGGCACGACGAGGAACTCGTTGAACGACTGGAAGATATCCCCGTAGCGGCCGCCGTTGATCATGTTGAAGCTGGGCGCCGGTACGGTGGTCGGCGGTTTGAGTCCCAACAGCGCACCGACGAAGGTGTAGGTGGGCGTGCCCGCCGCCGCGGACGCCGCGCGCAGTAGCGCGATCGAGGTGGAGTAGATGGCGTTTCCGCCAAGCCGGTGCTTGTCCGGCGTGCCGTCTAGTTCGATCATGACCCGGTCCAGAGATCGCGGGTCGTCGAGTTCGGCGCCGAGGAGAACGGGGGCGATTTCGTCGGTCACGGCGGAGACGGCGCGGTGCACGCTCAGCCCGTTGTACTCGGACCGGTCTCCATCACGCAGTACGAACGCCTCGTGCCCGCCGACCGAACTGCCGGTCGGCGACGCGCCACGGCCGACATGGCCTGTGTCAGTGGTGATTTCAACCTCCACCAACGGACGGGCCTTACAGTCCAGCACTTGCCGGGCGACTAGTGATGCGATCTTCATCAACGAACTCCCAACTGCACCGGGGGCGCGCCAGCGTATGAGCAGGCCGCTGAGAAGCCGCTGAGAAGGTGCTTGTCTCAGAAGACCGCGATGCAGACCGCCACGAACTGGCAAATCGCTGCGACCGCGGTACACGCGTGAAATATCTCGTGATAGCCAAATGTTGCCGGCCATGGGTCGGGCCGGCGCAGTGCGTAAAACACTGCACCGAGGCTGTAAAGTGCGCCGCCAACCGCGAGCAGCACCCCCGCGGCCACGCCGGCGTTATGCAGGATCACCCCCGTGTACCAAACCGCTACCCATCCCAGCAGCAGATAGAGCGCCACGTTCAGCCAGCGCGGGGCGTCGGGCCAGAACACCGTCAACGCAATTCCAGTCAGCGCACCGCCCCACACGATCGCCAGCACCACGTGCCCAGGGGAACCTGGCATGTCCAGCCTGGCGAACGGCGTATAGGTGCCAGCGATGAAGACAAAGATCATCGAGTGGTCCAGCCGCCTCATCCAGTTCCTGGCGGCCACGGAACCCCAATGGACGCGGTGATAGGTCGCGCTGACGGCAAACATCGTCACGATCGCCAGCGTGTAGGCCAACGTCGCAAGACCCGCTCGCTCCGACACCACCGCCCACGACACCGCTACCAGTGTTGAACCGGCGATGAGGGCCGCGAACGCGCAATAAAGATGGATCCATCCGCGCAGCCGTGGCTTCAGGACACCGGCCTCGGACTCGGCGAAACGTCCGGTGTCGTCGACGTGAACGGTCGGTCGGTATGCGATGGACTGGCGGGGTGCATCGATCCGGTCGCTCAACATCTCACCTCTCCCCAGCTCGCAAACCGGATTGCCGTTAAGTGTTTCTGCGCCAGCCAATCTGAGTTACAGAGCTGAAGTTCCGTAGCGTGTTAAGGAACTGTTTTCGCAATGCTGTGAATTGGGTTTTCATCCATCGCAGCGCCAGCGTATGAGCGGGTCGCTGAGAAACCGTTGAGAACGCCATCGACCTCGGTGACCTCGCCCGACGGGACAGTGCGCTGCGTTGTTCCCAGCTGCCTGCCAGCCCTGCAGAATCAGAACTATGTGGGTGTCTGCCCGGCGGCTGCGGCCAAGTGAGCTCGCGCGTCTGATACGCCTGCCCAGTTTGGGTATCTCCGCGCGCTCAGCAGCGACCTCGGCGGCGGTGGTCCTGGTCGCATTTGCGTTCACCGGAGCGGCCTTTGACCTGATCTTGTATCGATCGTTGATAGCGGGTGTCGACGACGCCACTGCGGGCAGAACTCGCGCCATTGTTGACGCCCTGCAGTCGGATTCGCCCGACCATCTCGACGGCGCGCTTCTTGCCACCAACCAGCGCGTGGTCGCAATCCAATTGATAGCCCCTGACGGCAAGGTGGTGAAGCGGGCCGGGTCCGCGCCTGCGACACCTCTGATACCCAGCACGGAGTTCAACTTCAACTTGCGCCGCGGCATGTCAGACGATGCGGTGCCCAACGACGACATGCGGGTGAGCGGTCAGCGGGTCAACACTGCATCCGGCGAGTACACAGTGCTCGTCGCCGGAGGTAGCGAAGCGGTCGAGGCGACTGCGCGGATCGTTGCGCTGCTGCTGGCTGGCGCCGCCCCAATCATCGTCGGGGTAGCAGCAACTGCCAGCCACCGGCTCGTTAGCCGGTCGCTGCAATCGGTGGACGCCATCCGCAGCCGGGTGGCTGAGATCTCGACCTCCGATTTGGCCCAGCGGGTACCCGTGCCCACCCAGCGTGACGAAATCTCCGCCCTGGCAGTCACCATGAACGAAATGCTGGCGCGCCTCGAAGCCGGCCACCGAGCGCAACAGCGGTTCCTGAGCGACGCCTCTCACGAACTGCGTAGCCCGCTGGCCACCATTATCTCCGGATTGGAAGTCGCGGAGGCGCACCCGGAACTACTTGATGCGGAGTTGACGGTCGACACCCTGCTTCCCGAGGCGCACCGCATGCGGGTGCTGATCGAGGATCTGCTTTTGCTCGCTCGCGCCGATGAACAAAGCCTGGTGATGCGCAAGGAGGAGGTGCAGCTCGACGAACTCGCCAAAGCGGAGGCTGCTCGTGTGCGGCGCGACGGCTGCACGATCCACACCGCAATCTCTGCAGCACATATGATCGGCGACCCGGCGGCGGTATCGCGGGTGATTCGCAACCTCGTGGATAATGGTGTCCGTCATGCGAAATCGCGTGTCGATATTCGCGTTGATAGTCAAGACAACAACGTCATACTCACCGTCAGTGACGACGGGCCAGGCATCGCCCCAGCCGACCGCGCCCGGGTCTTCGAACGGTTCGTGCGTCTAGACTCAGACCGCGCCCGCAGTGGCGGAGGAACCGGCCTGGGCTTAGCGATCGTCGCCGAGGTCGTGGCCGCGCACGGCGGGACGGTCAATACTGACGACCGCCCTGGCGGCGGGACCACCATAATCGTGACGTTGCCTCAACAAGCCAACCGGTAGCCGACGCCCCGGATCGTCTCAATGGTGTTGGTACCGAAAGGGACGTCGATCTTGCGGCGCACATATCCCATATAAACCTCGACAACATTGTCAGGACCGTGATAGTGCTCATCCCACACATTGCGCAAAATCTCGGCTTTCGTCAGCACCATGTCCTTGTTGCGCATCAGAAACTCGAGCAGCCCATACTCGCGGGGAGTCAGAGTGATTGGGGTGGAACCGCGTTGGACCGTGTGCCGAGCAGGATCCAGTGCCAGCGAACCAGCGGTCAACACCGTAGGTCGCTCCGGCGCGCCGCGACGCACCAACGCGCGCAGGCGCGCGACGAGCACGCTAAACGAAAACGGTTTCGTCAGATAGTCATCCGCTCCGAGATCGAACGCATCGATCTGGTCGTACTCGCCGTCCTTTGCAGTCAGCATGAGCACCGGTGTCCACACCTCCTGCGCCCGCATTCGACGCAGCACCTCATATCCGCTGTGGCCGGGGAGCATGATGTCGAGCACCACAACGTCGAAGCTGTTCTCGACCGCCTCGCGCAGGCCCTCGACGCCCGTGTCGACGGCGACGACGACGAAGCCCTCGGCCTTCAAGCCCCTCGACAGCGTCGCCGAAAATCGTTTCTCGTCCTCGACCAGCAGGACTCTCATGCCGGTACGCTACTTCCTGCGCGATCCGCGGCGGAAGTCCTCATCGACGCGGCCGTCAGGCGGCGCGCGCCGTCCAAGTGAAGCTGTGCATATCCGGAATCTGTGGCGCCAGCGCGGCGGCGACGGTGCGACCGATCTGATCGGCCGATAGCAGCGGAGTCTGAGGGTCGAGGAAGCCTTCCACCTCGACCCGCAAGGTCCGCCCGGTCCAGCGGGCTCGAGCATGCGCGTGCTGGACACCGGGCACCGCGGTGGCGGTGGTTTCGGCAGTCGTGATGATCTCCGGGTCGACGCCGTCGAGGAGCCGGTGAGCGATATCCGCGGTCACCTCCCAGCCGACGTGGCAGATGAATCCGGTGACCACGATGCCCGCTATCGCGTCAGCCCAGGCCCAGCCAAGCGCCACACCGATCAGCCCGAGCATCGCCCCGGCCGAGGACAACGCATCCAGCCACGAATGCTTGGCGTCGGCCACCATGGTCGCCGAGCGGATCCGTCGGCCCACCGTCAGTTTGTAACGCGCGACGAGCTGATTGCCTACGATGCCCACCGCCGCGGCGGCGATGCCCCAGCCCACGTGACTTGTGCCGCCGTGCCGGAGCAGCTTGTCGACGCTTTCAAAACCCGCGACCAGGGCGCTGCCCCAAATCACCAATGCCACACCGATTCCGGCGAGGTCTTCGGCGCGCTCGTAGCCGTAGGGATAACGCTCGGTGGGCAGCCGCCGTGATGCCCGGAACCCGACGAACACCAGTGCGCTAGTCGAAACATCCGACAAGTTGTGCAGCGCATCGCCCAGCAGCGCCACCGATCCCGACACCAGCGCGATGGCCAATTCGATGAGCCCGGTCAGCGCCAGTCCCACCGCACTGACTGCGACCGCACGGTTGGCCTGCCGACGTTCGCCCGCATCGTCGAAGGCAGTGTCGAGTGGAAAACTTGTCGCCGGGTCACGGACTCCGTTGATCAGATGCATACCGCCAAGGATGCCCGCCGCCGGCGAGTTAGCAAAGGGGCGTCGTCGTCGTCCTCATCGTCGACGGTGTATCCGTGTTCGGGCGTCGAAAGGGCTTCCAAATCTATTTCCGGCATAACCGCGCCTTGACCTGAAGTATGGTTGAGGTCCTAGCGTCAACGCCATGACACAACAACCGCCCGCTGGATCGACCGGCTGGCCCGACGAATTGGCCTCGATCGGCGCGATCCGATTCGCTCGCCGATCCGCACATTTCGAGCCGACCGTTCAGTTTTACCGGGACCTCGTCGGACTTCCGCTGTGTGCCACATTCGGGGATAGCTACAGCAGCAACGGCGCGATATTCGGGTTGCCCGGATCCACGTTGACCTTCGAGATCGTCGAGGCCATCGAACCCGTTGCGGTCGACCCGCATGACCAGCTGTGCCTGTACTTTCCCGATGCAATGGCACAACAGCAAGCGACGGCGCGGCTTTCGGCTGCAGGTATCCAACCCATCGAATCCCATCCGTATTGGGCGGCGACGGGAGCGGTCACCTACCGTGATCCGGACGGCCGCGAGGTCGTGTTCGCGCCGTTCATATTTGGATTGAACGAGCCCGCCGAAAGTAACGCCTCAGGCGAACACTGGACCGCGTCGTAAACAAATGGAAGGCCACCGGGGTTGCCCCTCCCGGTGGCCTTCCTCTGTGCTGGCTCGTTCGCGGCTCACTTCTTGAAGGCGTCCTTCACCTTCTCGCCCGCGTCCTTCAGG
>JAFAID010000531.1 GCA_019236925.1 Mycobacterium sp.
GGCGACGGGCCCGTCGAGCTCGTCGTCGCCGGGTCCTACGTCAGCCACGTCGAGTTGTTGTGGGCGCAGCCCGAATTCAAGGCCTTTTTCGATCAGCTCTCCACCTTTTGTCGCGTCGTCCTGTTCGACAAGGCCGGGGTCGGGCTGTCGGACCCAGTCCCGCAAGTGCGCACGCTGGATGATCGAGCCGCCGAGATCGAGGCCGTCATGGACGCCGTCGGCTTCGGAAAGGCCGTCGTCTTCGGTATGAGTGAGGGCGGCCCGGCCTCCATCGTCTTCGCGGCAACACGCCCGCAGCGAACACGGGCGTTGATCCTGTACGGCTCGTTCGCGTACTTCTTCTTCCACGGATGGGAAGACCTCGACCACGACCCGGCTGAGCTGCGGGCGCGCGAACTTCTAGAGCTGGGCGAGGATTACACGCCGTCGACGGAGCAGTTCGCCCGCGCACAGGAAATTGGCCCCGCCGTCCGCTCGGCGTGGGGCAGCGGTGCGACACTCAAGATCTTCATGCCGTCGGTCCGGTCGATACGCCAACTCGCCATGTTCGAGCGCATGAGCGCCAGCCCGGGGATGGCCCGGGTGACAATCGAAGCGCTGGCCCGGATGGACGTGCGGCCAATCCTGTCGACGATCACCGTGCCAACCTTGGTCAGTCATGCCCGCGAGGACCAGGCGGTGGCGGTGCAGGGCGGCCGGTATCTCGCCGCCCACATCCCCGGCGCGCGGTACCTGGAGGTCGACGGTGTGGACCACATGCCCTGGTTCACCGAGCCGGACAAGGTCCTGGCCGCGATCGAGGAGTTCCTCACCGGCAGCCACGCCGCGCCGGCGCAGTCCCATCGCGCCCTGCGCACCGTGTTGTTCACCGACATGGTCGCGTCGACCCAACACGCCGCGGCGACCGGCGACGAGCGATGGCGCGCGGTGCTGCACCGCTTCGGTGAGATCACCGCCGACCTCACCAGACGATTCGGCGGCACGGTCGTCAAAAGCACCGGCGACGGCCACCTCGCCACGTTCGACGGCCCGACACAGGCCATCCGCTGCGCCGAGGCTTTACAGACCGACGCCGAAACCCTGGGCATCCAGATCCGCGTAGGCATCCACACCGGCGAATGCGAACTGCTCGACAACGACATTGCCGGGATCGCCGTACACATCGCGGCGCGAATCCTCGGCCACGCCGGCGCCGGCGACATTCTCGTCTCGCGCACTGTGCGGGACCTGGTCGTCGGCTCGGGCACGGGCTTCGCGGACCGCGGCAGCGTCGAGCTGCGTGGCGTGCCCGGCAGCTGGCAGCTTTTGGCGGTGGATCGCCACGGCCCGGCGGCGGGATCCGCCGAGGCGGAACTGGTGTCGACGCCGACCCCCGGCCCTCGGACCACGATGCGCCGCTCGGACCGCGCCGTGGAGGTGATCGCAAGGCGCACACCGTGGATCCTGCGCGGGATGGCCCGCCTCGCCCCGGCCAACGGTCGCAGCTGAGCAGAGATGCGTTGAGCCGCAACGCGGTTTACGCCCTCACACCGGCGTTCTAGGCCGTGGTCATGCCGTTCAGCCCGCAACCACCACGATGACGCCGGGCGGCTGGTCGGCGACTTCAGGAACCCGCGGTTGGACGGGCGCTTTCAACAGCTGGCCGACGGCATCGGCTGTTTCCTTTTCGCCCGGCGCGTTGCCGAAGTAAACGGTGGTGGCCGAGACATTGGGCAACGACAGGTTGTCGACCTCGGTGACGTTGTAACCGCCCTGCTTCAGCTGATCGGCGGTGCGCCCGGCAATACCCTGTTGGCTGGAAATGTTGTAGACCCGTACATCGGATTTTGCCGCAGGTATCACCGAGGTTTTCGGCGCCATTGTGCTCGTCGTCACAGTTGAGCCCGACGAGTCGTCATCAGAGTTGGCGCCCGATCCCATGGCCTGGAACCCGACCAGCAAAAAAATGACACCGAGAAACAGCAGCACCATCACCATGGCCCGCAGGGGTAGTCCGGTCGAGTCGGGAACGCGCTCATTCATTGACGTCACTGTATCTAGGAGTGCGCCAAAGCCCACACCGGCACTCGGCGGGCGGGTAATACCTCAGGTGACTTCGAAGCCCAGCCGTCGCGCAGCCCGCGCCTTCTGCCGACTGGCACGCAGCCGTCGGAGCCGTTTGACCAGCATCGGGTCCGCTGCCAATGCTTCGGGCCGGTCGACCAAAGCATTCAGCACCTGGTAGTAGCGCGTCGCGGACATTGCAAACAACTCTTTGATGGCTTCTTCTTTGGCGCCGGCGTATTTCCACCATTGGCGCTCGAACGTCAAAATGTCATGTTCGCGGCGGGTTAGCCCATCGGCGAGTTCAGAGTCGTCCCCCGATCGATTAGCCCGCGCCATAGCGCCGTCCATATCGCTTCCTCGACCCTTTCGGCGAATTCTCGAATGCTCGCTGCTCCGGCGAATATTCAACCACGCTCACAACTGTTGACCCGGCACCCAAGCCCGCGAGTCGGCTGACTAGGTGAGATTGCCTGCCCCGGCCTCAGACCGCAACCGGAGCGCATCGCGGGCCGGGACAAGCGCCGCTTAAGCTTGCCGGTCATGGCAGTCGTACCCATTCGCATCGTGGGAGATCCGGTCCTGCACACCCCGACCAAGCCGGTACCGGTCGGAGCAGACGGTTCTCTGCCGACCGAATTGGCCGATTTGATCACCACGCTGTATGACACCATGGACGCCGCGTACGGGGTTGGCCTGGCCGCCAACCAGATCGGCGCCGACTTGCGGGTATTCGTCTACGACTGCGCCGACGAGCGTGGGCAATCGGCGCGGCGCCGCGGGGTGGTCGTCAATCCGGTGCTGGAGACCTCGGAAATTCCCGAGACCATGCCCGACCCGGACAACGACGACGAGGGTTGCCTTTCGGTGCCAGGTGAGTCGTTTCCGACCGGGCGGGCCAAGTGGGCCCGCGTCACCGGACTCGACGCCGACGGCAGCTCGATCACGATCGAGGGCGAAGGGTTGTTCGCTCGGATGCTCCAGCACGAGACCGGACATCTGGATGGATTCCTGTATCTGGACCGCTTGATCGGACGGCATGCCCGCGCCGCAAAACGTGCGGTCAAATCGCACGGCTGGGGCGTTCCCGGGCTGTCGTGGACACCCGGCGAAGGGCCGGACCCGTTCGGTCACTGATGGTTTCGTGGCCTCAACCCGGCACCAGGGTGGCAGTGCGTTACCGTCGGCCCGCCGGGTCCGTCCCGCCACTGACCGACGCCGTGGGCCATCTACTCGACGTCGAGCCGCTGGTGCGGGTGCAGACGAAAACCGGGGCGGTGGTGCAATTTGCGCCTGCGGATGTCGTCGCGGTCCGGGTGCTCAGCGATGCGCCGGTGCGCACCTCGCAGATCCGCGCGCTCGAGCACGCCGCCGCGCTCGCGTGGCCGGGCGTGGAGCAGCAGTGGCTGGACGGCTGGCTGCTGCGCGCCGGGCGCGGCGTCACATCGCGCGCGAATTCCGCTGTTCCGCTTGATATTTCTGCTAATTCAGCGGCGATTCCGGCGATCGTCGACTGGTACACCCAACGAGGGCTGACCCCGCGGCTGGCGATCGCCGACCGCCTGCTGCAGCTGCCTGGCGTCGGCGAACAGGCCAACGTCGTGCTGGTGCGCGATGTGTCGGCCGCCGGACCCGACCCGTCGGTCCGGCTCTCGACCCGCCCGGACGACGCCTGGCTGCGGCTCTACCGCAGGGAGGTCCCCATTGACGTACTGACCGCCGTCGTCGACGGCGAGCTGATGTTCGGGATGGATGCCGACCGGGCCGTGGCACGAGCTTCGGTCACCGACGCACCCGACGGCACCCGCTGGGTGGGGCTGTCGGCGGTACGGGTGTTAGACCAGGGCGCGGGCCGCGCGCTGTGCGAAGCCCTGCTGGCATGGGGGGCGGCTCGTGGTGCGGCTCGCGGCTATGTCCGGGTTCTCGATGACGATCACGCCGCCAGCGGCCTGGCCCATTCGATGGGCTTCGCACTGCATCACCGCGCGCGCTACCACGTAGGGTCGGGCCATGCCTGACGGGGCGCTTCGGCTGGCCACCTGGAATGTGAACTCGATCCGCACGCGGTTGGACCGGGTGCTCGATTGGCTGCAGCGCGCCGAGGTCGACGTGCTGGCGATGCAAGAGACCAAGTGCGCCGACGACCAGTTTCCGACGTTGCCATTCTTGGAGCGCGGCTACGAGGTGGCGCATTGCGGGTTCAACCAATGGAACGGTGTGGCGATCGCGTCGCGGGTCGGCCTCGACCACGTCGAGGTCGGCTTCGACGGCCAGCCGAGTTGGAGCAGTAAGCCGGATGTGGCGGCCACGGCCGAAGCCCGCGCCCTGGCCGCTACCTGCGCTGGGGTTCGGGTGTGGAGCCTTTATGTGCCCAACGGACGCGCCCTGAATGACCCGCACTACACCTACAAGCTTAATTGGCTTGCCGCCCTTCGTGATACAGCGGAGAACTGGTTACATGACGATCCTGCGGCGCAGATTGCATTAGTCGGGGACTGGAACATCGCCCCGACTGACGATGACGTCTGGAGTGTCGAATTCTTTCAGGGCGCCACACATGTCTCGGAACCGGAGCGCAAAGCGTTTGACGCCATCGTCAACACTCAATTCGATGATGTCGTACGGCCTTTCACCCCCGGTCCAGGGGTCTACACCTACTGGGATTACACCCAGTTGCGGTTCCCGAAGCGACAGGGAATGCGCATCGACTTCATCCTCGCCTCCCCCGCGCTGGCTCGCCGAGTCGCTGACGCGCAGATCGTCCGGGAGGAACGTAAAGGCAAGGCGCCCAGCGACCACGCGCCCGTCTTAGTGGATCTGCGCGCCGATTGACGCATATAAAAATCGCTTGCGGGTATTCATCTGCTGTTAATTTTCCAAACAAGGCCATAGGATTGCCGAATGCTGCGCACTATCGTGACGGTTCCATGAACTTTGCGGGTTTGCGCGTATACAACCGCCGCCAATGTGGCCGCAGCGGGTTCTCGAATCACGGCCTCAACAACAATTCATCAGGGAGTCATCATGGGTGTCGTTAACGGCGCCGTACGCAGCGTAACTCGAACGGCGGGCCGTGCCGCGGCGGCCACCACCGCGGCCGCGGGTGCAGTGGGCGGTGCCGCGGTCAACGGTGTCGTCGGCGCCGTGACCGGAGCCGCAGCAGGTGTGCAGAAGGGCATCGGCAGCGGTAGCCATTCGGTGCCGGCAGCCGCACTGACGTTGGGAGCACTCGGTGTCACCGGGTTGCTCGAGTGGCCGGTGGTGTTGGTCATCGGCGGCGGCGCGCTGGTGCTGCGGCAGCTGAATAAAAACGGGCATTCCGATGGCTCGCATAAGGCGTCGGTCACACCGGTCAGGGCGGTTCCGACCAAGTCGACCAGTTCGGCGTCGCCACGCAAATCGCCGGCCAAGCGGGCACCGGCACGGTCGCGCGGCACACAGCCGCGCACCCGCCGCTAATCCTGCGGTTGGGTACCGTCAGAACAGTGCGAGCATCTCCGCTCCGCGCGGCCGCGCTGGGCATTCAGGCAACGTCCGCGCTGGTCGGCGCCACCGTGCATACCGCGACTAGTGCCGCAGGATCGTTAGGCACGGTCGCCTCAACAGGTCTGACGATGGCCGCCATCCCAGTCCGAGAAGGTGTGAAAGCGCTGTCCGACGGACTGCCCGCGCCCACGTTCACTCGGCATAGTTGGCGCGGCAGGGGACGTGCGTGGATCGAAGTCCGCGGCCTGGACCGCCCGGGCGGCGACGAGCTCGGGCGCGTCGTCGTCGACGCCGTCCTCGCCCGCCCCGGTGTCACTTCGGCCAGCCTGAACCGCCCGCTGTCGCGGGTCGTCGTCGCCCTCGACGGTTACCAGACCTCATTGCGCGAACTGTGCCGAGTAGTGGACGACGCTGAAAAGCATTGCCGTTCGATCGATAAAACCGCACGCCCGGGCCCTTTACCGGGTGACGGTCTGCTGTTGGCCACCAAGGCGGTGGGGGTCGGCGCCACCGCTGTCGGGGTGGGCGCCGCGGTAGCGGGCCGGATGCTGCGCTGGCCGCGCCTGACCTATGGTTTCGAGGCGGCGGTGGTGGCCGTCGATTACCAGCCGCGGGTGCGGCGTCTACTCGAGGACAGCATCGGTCAATCCGCGACGGACACGCTGCTCAGCTTGGCCATGACGGCCGCACACGTCGTCGAGCTGTCGCCGGCGTCGCTGGCCGTGGACTTGATGATGGAAACGCTGAAAGCCGCCGAAATGCGCGCCGAAGCGCAGGCCTGGAGCCGCCACGAGCCGAGGCTGGCCCGCCATGCCGAGCACGCGCAGATCCACCCGCCGTCTCGCCCGGTGCCGCTACCGGAGGGGCCGATCGAGCGGCACTCACGTCGCAGCGCATTGGCCCAAGTGATCAGTGTCACCGCCGTCGGCGCCGCCACCCGAAACCTGAACATGTCCTCGACCATGGCGTTGGTTACCACGCCGAAAGCCACCCGCACCACGCGCGAATCGTTCGCCGCGGCGCTTGGGCAGGGGTTGGCGGACCAGCACGCCGTCTTGCCGTTACGCCCGCAAAGCCTGCGCAGGCTCGACCGGGTCGACGCGCTGCTGATCGACCCGAGGGTGTTGTGTACCGACACGCTGCGGGTGGTGCGGGTGCGCGGTGCCGACGAGGACGAACTCTCCCCCGCCTGGAACCGTGCTCAGCTGCTGCTGGAGAAACGAGGCCTGCGTGTCGGCTGGCACCCGGTTCCCGGCATACCGGCCCGCGGATCCGACGGAGGCGTCGAAGCACTGATCGGCCCCACGCACGATCCGCTGGCCGCGGCTGTGCTCGCCGAAGGCCGCCGGGCCGGCCTGGATCTGATCTCTGTCGACATTGATGACCTCGGCGAGCTGCGGCCCGCGTTCGATGAGCTTTGGCCGCCGCAGAACGGATCCGTCGATGATGCGCTCGTCGCGGCGCTGACCGATCTGCAACGGTCGGGACACACCGTCGCGGTGGTGTCATCGGCCGCTGCGCAAGCACTTTCGTCGGCCGACGTGGGACTGGGTGTGATGCCTAACTCCGACGCCGAGCCGCCGCCCTGGACGGCGGATCTGATCTTGAGTGACCTCGCCGGCGCCTGGCGGCTGCTGCATGCGGTCCCGGTAGCCAAAACAGCAAGCCGGCGCGGGATCGAGATATCGACCGGTGCAACGGCGTTGGGTGCGCTGCTGATGGTGCCCGGCGTGCGCGGCCGCGGGCCCGGGCCGGTGACCACGGGTGCCGCGGCAGGCCTGCTGTCCGGCTATCTCATGGCACGACAGGTGGTTCGGGCACCCACTCCGCTGCCGGCCCCGATCCACGAATGGCACGCGATGTCGGTCGAGCAGGTCCGGAAGATGTTGCCACCGCCGGAGTCGATGGAATCAACGGCGCCGAGCCATGGTCTGCTGGCCACCCGGGCACTGGAAACAGCGCACCGTGGCGCCGAGCTGACCAGACGACCGCGCCGGGCGGTCTGGCAGTTCCTCAAGGCGGTGCAAGCCGAATTGTCCGACCCGCTGACCCCGGTACTGGCTCTCGGTTCGGCGGCCAGCGCGATACTGGGTTCGCCGGTCGACGCCGTCCTGGTCGGTTCGGTACTCACCGGAAACTCCGTGCTCGCCGCCAGCCAACGCCT
This sequence comes from Mycobacterium sp., assembly GCA_019236925.1. Lineage (GTDB taxonomy): Bacteria > Actinomycetota > Actinomycetes > Mycobacteriales > Mycobacteriaceae > Mycobacterium. The sequence goes on from JAFAID010000531.1 coordinate 7,694, forward strand.
GCGTGCCGAAAGCCGACTGAACGAACTGCTGGCTCAACAGATTCCGCCGGCCCGCAAAGTGACAACCGGTCCCGACGGTGCGCCGGTGTACACCGAGATCGTCGCCGAGCAACTGCGGCCCGGCGATGTGATCGAAATCCGCACCCATGAGGTGATCCCAGCCGATGCCCGGCTGATCGACGAAGACGACCTCGAGGTCGACGAATCGACGCTCACCGGCGAGTCGCTGCCGGTGGAGAAGCAGATCGAGGCCACACCGGGCGCCGAACTGGCCGAGCGCCGCTGCATGCTGTTCGCCGGCACCACGATCGTCGCGGGTACTGCGGTAGCTCTAGTAACCGCCGTTGGCGCCGACACCCAGGCGCGCCGCGCCGCCGAGCTCGCGTCCGGTGAGCTGCCGGAGGTCGGGCTGCAGCATCAGCTCAGCAAGCTCACCAACCAGGCATTCCCGGTCAGCACGGCCGGTGGCGGCCTCGTCGGCCTACTGGGCCTGCTGCGCGGTCGAGGGTTGCGCGAAGCGGTGGCCAGTGGCATCGCGATCACAGTGGCCGCGGTCCCGGAAGGCATGCCGCTGGTGGCGACGCTCGCCCAAGCCGCGTCGGCCAGGCGCCTGACCGAGTACGGCGCGCTGGTGCGGATCCCCCGTTCGGTCGAGGCGCTCGGCCGCGTCGACGTCGTTTGCTTCGACAAGACCGGGACGCTGTCGGAAAACCGGTTGCGGGTGGCGCAGGTGCATCCCATGGCCAGTTACTCGCGCGAGGACGTTTTGCGCTTCGCGGCGCACGCGGCGCCGGCGGCAAACGGCGGCGCGCAGGTACACGCCACCGACCGGGCCATCATCGAGGCGGCCCTGGCGGTCGACTCGTCCAACGGCTTCCATGCAGACGATGAAGCCGACGCTCATCTGCCGTTCCGGTCCGGCAGGTCGTTCTCGGCGTCGGTGTCCGACGACGAGCTGACTGTCAAGGGCGCACCCGAGGTGGTGCTGGCGGCGTGCCAGGACGTCGATCCGGATATCGAGGACACGGTGCGTCGGCTGGCGGCCGAAGGGCTGCGGGTGATCGCCGTCGCACGACGCCGGCTCAGCGCGCAACAGGCCAACCTGGTAGCCGACGACGAAGACGCCATCGTTGACCTGGTCGACGGCGAGCTGTCACTGGCAGGGTTTCTCGGGCTGTCCGACACCCCGCGAGCCGAGGCACCCGCGCTGCTCAAGGCCCTCTCCGAACGCGAGGTCGGCATCCGGTTGATCACGGGCGATCACCCGATCACGGCCACCGCTATCGCACGGGAGATGGGCATGCCGGTGCCCGCGGACCAGGTCATCAGCGGTGCGGAGTGGGACGCATTGTCACGCAAGGACCAAGAACGCGCCGTCACCGAGCGGGTGATCTTCGCCCGGATGTCACCGGAGAACAAGGTCCAGGTCGTCCAGACGCTGGAACGCGTCGGCAAGGTGTGTGCAATGGTCGGCGACGGCTCAAACGACGCCGCCGCCATCCGGGCCGCCACCGTCGGCATCGCCGTCGTCGCGCGCGGCAGCGATCCGGCCAGCATCGCTGCCGACGTGGTGCTGGTCGACGGCCGAATCGAGGCACTGCTCAATGCCATCGACGAGGGACATCAGCTCTGGCAACGGGTGCGCGCCGCGGTGTCGGTGCTGTTGGGCGGCAACGCCGGCGAGGTGGGTTTCGCGATCATCGGCAGCGCGATCAGCGGAACGTCGCCGCTGAACACCCGCCAGCTGCTGCTGGTGAACATGATGACCGATGCGTTCCCCGCCGCCGCGCTTGCGGTGAGCCCACCCAGTGGCCCGGTGCAGCCCGGCGGCCGTGGACCCGATCAGCGGGCACTATGGCGCGCCGTCGCCATCCGCGGGACGACCACGGCGGCGGCCGCGACCGCGGCCTGGTTGATGGCCGGTGTGACCGGACGGCCGCGACGCGCGTCGACGGTGGCGCTGGTCGCGTTGGTCAGCACGCAGCTCGGTCAGACGCTGCTGGAGTCGCGCGCCCCGCTGGTCGTATTGACCGCCGGCGGATCGCTGGCCGTGATGGGGACGCTGATCAGCATCCCGGGAGTCAGCCAGCAGCTTGGCTGTACGCCGCTCGGACCGGTCGGGTGGGTGCAGGCGCTGGGCTCAGCCGGGGCGGCGACCGCCGCGGTTGCCGTCGCAACCCGCGTGCTCGACAGTAGACGTCCATGGGGGTTGGAAGCCGCCGACCAGGGGTCCGATGAGTCTGAACCTCCACAAGACCGAACCGCCACAGAACGGCGTACAACTCGATCAGCGGGATCGCCAGCAGACCAGCGGCGCCTGAGGCTAGTGGGTCGGCGAGAGAGTCCTTCGTCGACTTCATACATTCGACGGTGACTAAACCATCCGGCTTAACGGCGAACCTTAAGTTACTGAAAGGCAAATGATGGTCGAAAAGAAGGCGCCTCGCGCCACCTCTCAGCGCGAGGCCGTCGAGCATATCCGAGAAGGTGAGACGTTCTTCGTGAACCTGCCGCTGGTCGGGCAGGTGGAGGTCCCGCGGCCCGAGCAGCTTGCCTACTACGGCGGTTTGGCTGCATTGGCCGCGTTCGAGCTCATCGACTGGCCGGTAGCGCTCGTCATCGCGGCGGGCCATATTTTGGCCAGTAACCATCACAATCGCATTCTCGAAGAGCTCGGTGAGGCCATCGAAGAGGTTTAGGGCCAAGCGGTTTAGGGCGAAAGATCTGGCTCCAGCCCGCCCGCTTGTTTTTCGCGCAGCACCCGGCGTGCGCTTTCGGTGTCGTGGTGAATCGGTAGACACATCAGTTCGGCCACTCTGTACATGAAGCTATCCGGCGACAGAACGAGGACGGTGGCGTCTTGTTCGAGCAGTCGGTCCAGCGCGGCAAATCCCGCACTGTCCAAGTATTTAAGCCCGCTCAATACGAGGATGATGGGCCGCGGGCCCGGCACGGCCAGCACCGATTGCGTGAATTCGTCGACATTGGTCACGTCGACCTCGCCGGTGACCGTCACTTCGGCGGGAGTGGCCGCCGCGCCGTCGCTTTCGGGGTTGTGCAGTTGGAAAACCGCCCGGGTCATCGTGTTACGCCCTCCACTAAATTGACCCCCGGGACAACTGCGTGGTGAAAATCTAGAGTAATTCGGGTGCCGTGGGCGGTGCGCACGGTCTTCACGTGATCCGCGAGGCCGTTGATCATGGTGAGTCCCCGGCCACCCCGCAGGCTACGTTGGCTGGCCGAGGAATCGCCCGACCACCGGCCGGTATCGCTGATCGTCGCGCTGACGGTGTCGCCGCGCACGAATGCCTCGACGGACACCGTCCTGAGCGAATCGCCGCCGCTGCCATGTTCAATCGCATTACTCACCGCCTCTCCGGTGGCCAACAGGATGTCGGCCTCCCGACCCGGATCTAACGCGATACCGGTCAGCCAATGGCGCAGCCGGTGCCGCGCTTCGGGGATATTCGCCGGTGTGGCGGGCAGCACCGTGGCGAAACTGCGCGCCGTGGTGTGGTTGGGCCGCACCGCCAACAAAACGACGTCGTCGGTGTAGCCGCCGGGAGGCGCCATCCGGTCGAGCAACTCGTCACAGAACTCTCCCACCGACAGTTCCGCGCGATACGCGGCCGCGGCCTGTAGCCGCGCGAATCCTTCATCGAGTGTCTCGCCCTGCCGCTCGATGAGTCCGTCGGTGTAGAGCAACAGCAGGCTGCCGGCGGGCAATTCGTATTCTGCCGTGTTCGGCTTGAGCTGGCTTCCCCACGCCGCAACCGGGGGGCGCCGGCCGGCTTCCAGGAAAACCGGCGGTTGGTCCGGTGCTACCAGCAATGGGTAGGGATGGCCCGCACAGCTGTAGCAGGTGCTCGAGGCGCCGTCCGCCGTTCCCATTTGCCCGGTGTCGATCACGACATAACTGACCGTCGCGCAGCGCGCACCGGGGACCGCCGCCGCATACCTGTCCAGCGAGCTGAGCACCGCACCCGGGTCCGCGCCGGTGAGGGCGGTGGCAGACACCGCGGCGCGAAGCCGGCTCATCACGATCGCGGCGGGAAGACCGTGCCCGACCACGTCACCGACGGATACCGCGATCTGGCCCGACTGCTGCAGCGGCGCAACCAGATACCAGTCGCCGCCGACGCGCATCGCCTCTCCGCCAGGCTGATACACCGCCGCCACGACCGCGGCCGTTGACCCGCGGTCGAGATCGAGCAGATGCTCTTGGAAGTCGACGGCAATCCGATGCTCGCGCTGTGCACTGCGGACCCGGCCCAGGGCCGATTGGGTGATCTTCGCAGTGCGGGCAAACATCTCGAGCTCGCTCGCGTCGAAGTCCCGCGGCGTGGGAAACAGCAGCCCAAGCGAACCGATCACGTTTCCGTCAGGACCACGCAGCGGCTGGCTGACGCATGACCGGACGTTTTGCGCGGTTTCGTGCACCACGTGGCCATAACGCGGGGCGAGCGCCAACGTATCGGGGATGACCATCCGCTGACCGGTCTTGATGACGTCAATCGGCACCAGCGGCGTGTCCAGGGTGGCGACGTGGTAGCGGTCGCGGAATTCGGCGGGGACCGGACCCGCATACTCGAATCGGACGTTGTTCTCCTCGGCGTCGAGCAGGCCGATCACGACGATCGTGGCACCGCCCGAGCCGAGCGGAGAGGCCAGCAGCGCATCGGCGATTCCAGCGACCGAGTCGGCGGATTGCAGTGCGGCATCGAGTTGGGCGGCCACGGAAGCACGCCGAAGCTCAGCTTCGCGCTGCCGCTGACCGGCACGTTCGCGGTCAGCGGCGGACAACCGGGCCGCGACCCTTTCGACCAGCTCCTGCGAGCGGAACGGCTTCGGCAGGTAGTCGTCCGCGCCGCCGGCGTAGCCTTCGCTGACCGCCTCGTCTCCGGCGCGGGCGGAAAGCATGACGATCGGAGTCGCGGCCAGTTCGGCGTCGCGACGAATGGCCGCGACGAAGTCGAAGCCGTCCAGCTTGGGCATCATCACGTCGGCCACGATGGCATCTGGGCGATGCTCGCAGGCGGTCCGCAGGGCAGCTTCGCCGTCGGCGACCAGCACCGTTCTCCAGTGCGGCGACAACACCTGCTCCAGATGGGCTCGCATGTCGGCGTTGTCGTCGGCGATCAACACCAGTGCGCGGCCGTCGTCGGGTGCAACCTCGGCCGGCAGCGACGCCACCCATTGATCGGCCTCGACGACGTAAGGGTTGTCCAGCAGGTCGGCCGGTGAATGCTCGATCGGTGTACCGGCAAGCGATTTGGGCAGCGTGATCGCGACCGTGGTGCCGCGGTCGAGTTCGCTGGCGATCTGCATATCGCCGTGTTGTAGTTCGACCAGCCCGCGCACCAGCGACAGCCCGATCCCGGTGCCTTCTACACTGCGCCCCCGCGCGGTGTCGGCCCGAAAGAAACGTTCGCCCAGCCGTTTCAGGTCCGCCTCACTTATGCCGACACCGGTGTCGCGAACGCTGATCAAGCACCGGCCGGATCGCCCGGCTCTCCCTCTCGCCGCTTCGCGGCTGGGGGTGCCCCCACCTCCGGCCTCTCCATGGCCCGCATCGTCGCCAGGCGGCGCGTCGCCGCTGTGCACCGTGACGGTGATCGAGCCGCTCAGCGTGTATTTGACCGCGTTGGACATCAGGTTGAGCATGATGGTTTCCCACATGTCCGGGTCGATGTCGGCCAGCGCCTGCCGGCAGTCGAGGACGAGTTCAAGCCCGGCCCGCTCGCACAATTCGGTGAACGACGACGCGATCTGCGACGTCAGCGCCCCGACATCGGTGCACACCAACCTGGTGGTGGCACGGCCTGCTTCGATCCGGGAGAACTGCAAAAGCGAATCGACCAGCCGCAGCAGCCGTCCGGCGTTGCGCCTGGCCATTCGCAGCCGCTCGGCGAGAGGCGGGTGCGAAGCGACGTCGCGGAGCGCGTCCTCCAGCGGTCCCAGCAGCAAGGTCAGCGGAGTGCGGAATTCGTGGCTGACGTTGGTCAAAAACGCCGTCTTGGCGTGGTCCAGTTCGGCCAGCGCATCTGCGCGCTGCCGCTGCTGCTCGTGGGAGACCACGGAAGCCAGCGCCGAGGAAAGCTGGTCGGCGAGCAACTGACAGAAACCGAGGTACTGCTCATCCAGCGGGCACCGTGGGTTTGTCCCCACCACCAGCGCCCCGGCGATCGCGTTCTCGCCCAGCGGCAGCACCAGCGCCTGGTCTGGGCAATCACCGCCCAAAACTTCATGTAGACCGCGAATCACCGCCGACACGTTGTCGATGACCTGCAGTTCCGCCCTTGACCGCGCCGTCGGCTCCCAGTCCGTGAGCTTCTCCAGCGTGGGCGGCAGCAGCGGCAGCACCAACGGCGTTGCTCCACGCAGGGTGGTATCGGCCGCGTCCGCACCGCTGACATATGCCGCGACGAGCGGTACGTCGGCGGGATGGTCGGCGCACGCCGAGACGGCTGCGCTCACCGCGTCGTCGACGGTGCGGGTCTCCATCGTCGCCGAGGCCACCGCGTTCAGCAGATGTAGCCGTCGTTCGCTGATCACCCGCTCAGTGGTCTCCCAGGATGGGCAGAAAATCCCGTAGATCTCGCCGTTCCCTTCGACCAGCGGGCTGTAAGTGAAGGTGAAGTAGCGTTCCTGGCGTCGGCCGGCGGTCACCATCGGCAACATCAAGTCATGCGACCAGGTCGCCTCGCCGGTGGCGATCACGCTGGCCAGCATCGGGTTGATCGGCTCCCAGATGTCCCACCACACGAATCGGCCGCGCCGGCCCAGCGCGGCCGGGTGTCTGTCGCCCAGGATCTGGATGTAGGCGTCGTTGTAAATCAGGAACAGGTCTTGTGCGCCCAACCACAAAACAATCGGGAACCGCGAGGTCAACACCACCGCGACGGCCGACCGCACCTCGGCCGACCACTCGGTGGGCGAGCCCAACGGGTGCGCGGCCCAGTCGAATTCGGCGAACAGGCGGCCCATCTCACCGCCGAGTGCTACGGCCTTGGCGAGGTCGGATGGCAGGACCTGCGGCTCGCTTCTCCAGTCGCGGCGGTTATCCCCGCTCACTGCCCCTGCTCGGTATCACGGCCTTGCAGCGCATCGGGCATCGTCCGGTAGAGCTCGAGGACGCTGTCCAGGTTCGTCACCTCGATCGGGCGAACCACCAGTCCATTGTCGGCAACCAGCCGGACAGAGGTCCCGGCTTGCAGGCCTCGCCGGTGACAATCGAGGACGGCGTTTAGTCCCGCGCTGCCGAAGTAGGTCACGCCCTGCAAATCGATGATGAGCAATCGAGAAGCTTGGGTCCCGGCCTGGTGCAGCGCGGCATCCAGTTGTGAGATGAGATCGCCGGCAGTGCTGGAATCCACTTCGCCCTTGGCCTGCAGAACCACAGCTACCGGTCGTACCTCGAAGTCGACCACCAACAAATCCATCGCGCTCACTCGATTCGATGCACCGCTAATGCAAAGTCGTGGCGGCGTACCGTCCACAGCTTTGTCGAGCCTAACCGCCGACCCGATTATGCGTTGGGTTCACCCGGAATATGCTCATGCACCGTCAACAAAAGATGGTCGAAGGCGCTCTGTACGTCCACCGACGACGGTGGTAGCGTGGCGATTTCGGCGATCAGCTGCTTGGCCAACGCGCGCAGTTTGGTGTTGGTCTCCTGCGACCGCCATCGCAGCACGGCGAAGGCTTGATCCGCGCTGACCCGGTAGATGGCCATCAGGACACCTTTGACCTGCTCGATCTGCCCGCCGGTTAGACGGGATCGTTCACACCGACGTCCGGCTGCGCTAGCGTGGACCACACGACAACGCGGGAGCGCACGCCAGTGCGCTGAGAGGACGGCTCGGGGCCGTCGACCGTATGAACCTGACCGGGTAATGCCGACGTAGGGAGATGACAAAAATGACCGTTACTGTCGAACCGTCCGTCACCACCGGACCCATCGCGGGCAGCAGCAAGGCCTATCGAAGCCTCGACGCCGTTCCCGGCGCCAAAGTGCCGTTTCGGCGGGTGAATCTGTCGAACGGAGAGCACTTCGACCTCTATGACACCTCCGGTCCGTATACCGACGCCGACGCGGTGATCGACGTGACGGCCGGGCTGCCGCCGCGCCCGGGCGTGGTGCGCGATCGCGGCACCCAGCTGCAGCGGGCCCGCGCCGGTGAGATCACCGCCGAGATGGCGTTCATCGCCGCCCGCGAAGACATGCCGGCCGAATTGGTTCGCGACGAGGTCTCCCGCGGCCGCGCGGTGATCCCGGCCAACCACAACCATCCCGAGAGCGAGCCAATGATCATCGGCAAGGCCTTCGCGGTGAAGGTCAACGCCAACATCGGCAACTCGGCGGTGACGTCGTCGATCGCCGAGGAGGTCGACAAGATGGTGTGGGCCACCCGCTGGGGTGCGGACACCATCATGGATTTGTCCACCGGCAAGGACATTCACGCCACCCGCGAGTGGATCCTGCGCAACTCACCGGTGCCGGTCGGCACGGTGCCGATCTACCAGGCGTTGGAGAAGGTCAAGGGCGATCCGACCGAATTGACCTGGGAGATCTATCGCGACACCGTGATCGAACAGTGCGAGCAGGGCGTGGACTACATGACCGTGCACGCCGGGGTGCTGCTGCGCTATGTGCCGCTGACCGCCAAACGGGTCACCGGCATCGTGTCCCGCGGCGGATCCATCATGGCGGCCTGGTGCCTGGCGCATCATCAGGAGTCGTTCCTGTACACCAACTTCGAAGAGCTCTGCGACATCTTCGCACGCTACGACGTGACGTTCTCGCTGGGCGCCGGGCTGCGGCCGGGATCGATCGCCGACGCCAACGATGCCGCGCAGTTCGCGGAGTTGCGCACCCTCGGCGAGCTGACCAAGATCGCGAAAGCCCATGGGGCACAGGTGATGATCGAAGGGCCGGGACACATCCCGATGCACAAGATCGTCGAGAACGTGCGGCTGGAAGAGGAGCTCTGCGAGGAGGCCCCGTTCTACACCCTGGGGCCGCTGGCCACCGACATCGCGCCGGCCTATGACCACATCACGTCGGCGATCGGCGCCGCGATCATCGCCCAAGCCGGCACGGCGATGCTGTGCTACGTGACCCCCAAGGAGCACCTCGGGCTGCCCGACCGCAAGGACGTCAAAGACGGAGTGATCGCCTACAAGATCGCCGCCCATTCGGCCGACCTGGCCAAGGGCCATCCGCGCGCGCAGGAGCGCGACGACGCGCTGTCCACGGCGCGATTCGAGTTCCGCTGGAACGACCAGTTCGCCTTGTCACTGGACCCTGACACCGCAAAGGAATTCCACGACGAGACGCTGCCGGCCGAACCCGCCAAGACCGCACACTTCTGCTCGATGTGTGGCCCGAAGTTCTGCTCGATGCGCATCACTCAGGACGTCCGCGACTACGCGGCACAACATGGGCTCGACAGCGAGGAAGCGATCGAGGCGGCTCTGCAACAAGGTATGGCGGAGAAGTCAGCCGAGTTCGCCGAGCACGGCAACCGGGTGTATCTGCCGATCGCCCAGTGACCTACCTTCCGCTGGTGCCGCGCGGTACGACGCCGCTGCGGGTGCTGGCGATCGCCGGATCGGACTCCGGCGGCGGTGCCGGTATTCAGGCCGACATCCGCACCTGCACCCTGTTAGGGTTGCATGCACTGTGCGCGGTGACGGCGGTGACAGTGCAGAACTCGGTGGGCGTGAAGGGTTTTCACAAGGTACCCGACGATGTCATCGCCGCCCAGATCGAGGTGGTCTGCCGCGACATCGGGCTGCAGGCCGCCAAAACCGGCATGCTGGCATCGACGGAGATCATCACCGCGGTCGCGCGGAGTTGGCGCGAGCACGGCGCGGGCGCGCCGCTGGTGGTCGATCCGGTCTGCGCGTCGATGCACGGTGATCGGCTGCTCGACCGCAGCGCACTGGATTCTCTTCGCGCCGAACTGTTTCCGCTGGCGACATTGGTGACACCGAATCTGCTCGAGGTGCGATTGCTGGTCGATATCGAAGTCGTCGACTCGAAAACCCAGGCCGACGCCGCTCGCGCTCTACACGCTCTAGGGCCGCAGTGGGCGCTGGTGAAGGGCGGCCATCTGCTCGGCTCGGCCAACAGCACGGATCTGTTGTTCGACGGCAACGACTTTCACGAGTTCGAGTCGCCGCGGGTGGACACCACCAACGACCACGGCGCCGGCGATACCCTGGCCGCCGCGACGGCCTGCGCGCTGGCCCACGGCTACACCGTGCCGGACGCGGTGGCGTTCGCCAAGCAGTGGGTGACCGAATGCCTGCGTGCCGCCTATCCGCTCGGCCACGGCCACGGCCCGGTGTCCCCGTTGTTTCGGCTGAGCGCGCCATGAACCACCTTGAGCAGATCGCGGGCGTCGCGCACGAACCCGAGGGTGACCCACCCGGTGGCCCAAAAGGAATTGTGGTGCTGACGCACGGCGCCGGTGGTAGCCGGGAATCCGCACTGCTGCAGAAACTTTGCGACGAGTGGGCCCGACGTGGCTGGCTTGCCGTCCGCTACAACCTGCCGTACAGACGGCGACGGCCCAAGGGCCCACCGTCGGGTTCGGCGGCCACCGATCGCGCCGGCATCGTCGAGGCCATCGAGCTGTGCCGCGGGCTGGCCGACGGGCCGCTGATTGCCGGCGGTCACTCCTACGGCGGCCGGCAGACGTCGATGGTCGTCGCCGCGAAGGAAGCACAGGTGAATGTGCTGACGCTGTTCTCCTATCCGGTGCATCCGCCCGGCAAGCCCGAACGCGCCCACACCGAACATCTGCCCGACATCGCGGCGCCTACGGTGTTCACCCATGGCACGTCGGATCCCTTCGGCACTCTTGACGAAGTGCGCGCCGCCGCCGCATTGATTCCCGCGCCGACCCAGATCGTCGAGATCGCCGGCGCGCGACACGACCTGGGCTCGAAAACCGTTGACGTTCCGGCATTAGCGGTCGACGCCGCGTTAACACTACTGGGCTGAAACCGGTAGCCCTGCCGATCGTGGGAGTTAGCGGTGCCAGCGGACGGGTCCTGCCCAGATGGGAGCCTGGTCGTCAGCGGAATCGATTTTCGTCACGGATATTGTGACCGGGCCGGTATCTTTGACAGGGAGGTGAGCGCGGTCGTAGGTGGCGCGGCGGTGTGGGTCGCGTAGCAAAGCGTAGGCGGCAAGGACTTGGCGCAGCCGTTCATCGGCTCCTGAATTGCAATCTCGGGAGCGCATGTCGGGGTGGTAGTCACGCAGCTGGCGCCGGTAGGCGTAGGTGATTTCCGGCCTGGGTCGCGATCGGCGACACACCAAGCACCGAGTAGGGGTTTGTCATCGGGCACCTGGTCTTTCAGCCGTGCCGACAGTCGTGCAAGGGGGTGGGGCACACCTTGGGCCATTATGTGCGCCCCACCCCTGCGTCGATGACCTTCATTCGGTCCACCTAACCTCGCCACGATAAGTGGCGATGCGCGCGCAGTCCTGCGTCGTTCGCGTGTCAACACGTACTGATAGTTGTGGACGGCACAATGGGTCACCGCGCGGATTTCGGCTGTCGACACATCACCTCCTCTTGGTCGAGCGACGCGCTCAAAAAGTAGGGCCGCCACCGACGCGGGGCCACCGTCGCCGGGGAAAGCGTGCGGCCCTACGGCCGTTAGGCGTTGATTGCCGTGCGTTCGCCGTCGTGGCTGATTTCGATCCGCCGCGGCTTAGCCTTTTCGGCCACCGGGATCGTCAGCCTCAAGACTCCGTCGTGGTAGCTAGCCTCGATCTTGTCGGTGTCGAGATTTTCCCCGAGGTACAGCTGGCGGCTAAACACACCACGCGGGCGTTCGGCCGACACCATCTCCCGGCTCTGGTCCAGGTCGGGGCGTTCGGCGCGAACCGTCAACGCGTTGCGCTCTATGTCCAGATCAAGTGAATCTGCCTTCACGCCCGGCAAATCGAACTCGACGACGAACTGGTCGCCGTCTCGCCAGGCATCCATCGGCATGACCGCCGGACGGGCCGCCGTACCCAGGACCTGCTGGGTCAATCGGTCGAGTTCACGGAACGGATCTGTACGCATCAACACCATGTTTCACCTCCCGATCAGAGCAGACGATCTATGTCTGCTGACATAGCTTTTTCTTACCACTCATGGCAGCCTTACGCAAGATCCAAATAGCAATTTCCTCGAGGCACAGACGAGCGAGCCAACCAGTACGCCTCAATCCAGCCTAGCGCCGAAAACCGGGGCGCCGCGTTGCCCAGGCGGCCTATTCGATGGTGAGCAGGGCGTGGTCGACGTAGCTGAGCCTGTCGGGCGGAACCTGGCCGGTAACTGCGGCCAGGAAGCGGGCGGCGAACTCGCGCACCTTGATATTGGTTTCTTGTGAGCGCCAGACCAGGATGTCGAACGCTCGCTCGGCCGAAATGCCGTAGGCGGCCATCAGCACGCCCTTGGCCTGCTCGATGTGCGCTCGCGATGCGGCAACTTCGGAGACCACCGAGGTGATGTCAGACTGCAGCGCTTCGGTGACGTCGATGTAGAACCCTGAGGTCCCCGTAACAGCACCGTCGTGATCGAGCATCCGATCGCCCACCACGACCACCCAAAGGGTGTGTCCTGCAGTATCAATGATGCGGTGACGGCTGCTAAACGGTTCTCCTAGCAGCACCAGCTGCAAGACCGCGGCTACCTGTTGGCGGTCATCGGGATGTTTGTGGTGAAGCAACAGTTCAGTGGTCGGCTCCACTGTCCCCGGCTCGTAGCCGTGCATACGGGCAACCGCATCCGACCACTCCCAGCGCTGACCATCGATGAAGAACCTGAACCTGCCAACCCGCTGCGGCTCACCTGAACCAATGACAAGATCCACCGCACTAAGTTCCTCGAACGCATCCGGCTCGCCAAGCGCCTCCGAAACTTCCTCCGACAGCTGGTCGTCCACCGCGGCCGGCTCAACGAGAGTTTGAGCAGAGTCATCACCGAATTCCGGCACCGGATCTGTTTTCTTCAGCACTATGTTTTAGCCTTCCGATCCGATTGGAAAACCTATGTTTAGTAACATAGCTTTGTCGTGTCTGTCGTGCTACCTTCGTGTCAGGGCAACCACAAGCGAGTTTGGGCTGGGAGTGGAGAAGCGGTTTGACCCACGATGCGATGTCGCGGTCTGCGCGCGGCGTGTACGGCATCTCCGTGGCATCCGAGCTGTCCGGGGTCGGGCCGCAGACCCTGCGGCTCTATGAGCGCTGGCGGCTGTTGACCCCATCTCGGACCGCCGGAGGGACCCGCCGCTACAGCGACGACGATCTCGACCGCCTCAAGCGGATCACCACGCTAGTCGACCAAGGCATCAACCTAGCCGGCATTGCCCAGATATTGGACCTAGAGAGCAGAAACAGCCAGCTGGAATCGGATTACAGCCAGCTAGAGCTTGTCAATGCCAAACTCAAGGCTGACCGCAAACCGGCCGCAGGCCGCAGCGCGACGCCGACCAAAGGGACGCCGACCAAAGGAAGGAGGCCTTCCGATGACGATGGACGTCGAGAACATCGTTCTCGCCGACGAGACGCCTGAAGCAGACGCGATCGAACAGCACCTGGCCGTCGAGGTCGACAACGAAACCGGCCCAGACAGCACCCACCTGGGCGCTATTGGTGACCGGGACGCCAACTACGCCGACTTGATCGACCAAGCCATCATCGTTCGCGACAGCCGTTGGGTCGACTAGCTGTTGGGCGCTACTGAGAGGCACCCCCTGGTTGCCGTAGTCCCAATCGGCAAGCTTACTCTGAAGTAAGGTACGGTCTTTCCATGAGTTCGGAGCACTTCGAGGTCCTCATCGTGGGGGCGGGCTTCGGCGGCATCGGCGCGGCGATCCAACTAAAGCGCCTCGGATACGACAACTTCGCCATCCTCGACCGCGAGGCCGACCTTGGCGGAACCTGGCATGTCAACCGCTATCCGGGCCTGGCCGTCGACGTCCCGTCGACCACCTACTCCTACTGGTTCGAGCCCAACCCGTCCTGGTCACGGTTGTTCGCGACGGGCCCGGAGGTCAAGCAGTATGCCCATCAGGTCGCCGACAAGTATGACGTGCGCCGTTACATGCGGTTCAACACGACGGTGGAAAGCGCCCGCTGGGACGAAGAGGCGCAAGTGTGGCAGGTGGCACTGGCCGGCGGCGACACGCTGACGACACGCTTCCTGATCACCGCCACCGGCTTCCTGTCCCAACCGCACACGCCGGACATCCCGGGCATCACCAGCTTCGCCGGCAAGGTGGTGCACACTACCGACTGGGATGACAGCTACGACTTCGCGGGCCGTCGGGTCGGGTTGATCGGCACCGGGGCCACCGCGATCCAGCTCATCCCCGAACTGGCGAAGACTGTCGCCGACTTGACGGTGTACCAGCGCACCGCAATTTGGGTGGCACCCAAGCTGGATTTCCGGATTGTCCCTGCCGTGCAGCGGCTGTTCGCCCGGTTGCCACTTACCCAGCGGGCGCTGCGGTGGGTGAGCGACAACCTGCTCGAGCTCATGACACTCACAGCCGTGCTGAACTACCGCTACTTCCGGCGGCTCTCAATCGCCGGAATGGATCTGTGCAAAATTCACCGGTTCGTGTCGGTCCGCGACAAGGAGTTGCGCCGCAAGCTCACTCCCGACTACGACATCGGCTGCAAACGGCCGAGCTGGTCCAACGACTACTACCGCAGCTTCACCAAACCGCATGTGCGCTTGGAGACGGGCGGCATCGGGCGGATCGATCCCGACGGCATCGTCACCAACGACGGGCACAAGGCGACGATTGACACCCTGGTTCTGGCCACCGGATTCGATCTGTGGGACGCCAACTTCCCGGCCATCGAGGTGGTCGGTCGCGAAGGTAGAAATCTTGGAAAGTGGTGGCGGGAGAACAGGTTCCAGGCCTATCAAGGGGTCTCGATTCCGTACTTCCCCAATTACCTGAGCCTGGCCAGCCCGTACGCCTTCTCCGGGCTGTCGTTCTTCAACACCATGGAATACCAGATGCGGCACATGGACCGGCTGCTGAGCGAGGTGAAGCGCAGGGGAGCAACGACATTCGAGGTCACCGAAGCGGCGAACGCCCGCTTCCTCGACCGGATGACCAAGCATCTGGACAGCTCGGTGTTCTACGCCGGTGACTGCGCCACGTCACGGTCCTACTACTTCAACCACAGCGGCGAGGCGACACTGCTACGGCCCACGTCGGTGCGCAACGCCGTACGGGACGGCTCTCGGTTCCCGCTGAGCGACTACGCAATCAGCTAAGGAGGACTGCGAAAAGTAATGTCCCGCAAAAGCAACCGCGTCGCCCGCTTTTCCGGTCTGGCGCTGGCCGGCGCCGGACTGGCCCACTTCACCAGTCCACAGTTATTCGGTCCGTCACCAAGACCGCATTCCCGCGTAACACCCGTCAGCACGTCTACACCAACGGCGGTATCGAAACGGTGTTGGGACTGAGTTTCAGCAGCCGGCAGACCCGCAGCCTGGCCATCGTCGGGTTCATCGGATACCTCGCCTATCTGGGCGGGAACGCTGTTCGCCATTCCCAAACACCGTAACCTCCATCAGTTTTCGCACACAGGCTTGCGGGTAGGCGGAGTCATCGGCCGGGTGCTCATAGTGCACGAGCCGTCCCACGTCGACCACCAGGGCCATCGCCGCGTGCACCAAAATCCGCGCCTGCGTCGGAGTCAGCTCCGCGCGGGCCGATGTCAGCAGACGCATCCAGGAGTCGATCGTCGAGCGCTGCACACTGCGCAACAACCCCTGGTCCACCCGAGTCAGGTTGACCCGCTCGGTGTAGTAGATCGCGGCCAGTTCCGGATTAGCGAACGAGGTTGCCACGTAGGCCTCGATCAAAAGGGTGAGCATCTGGCTCGGCTCGGCGAGACCGGACAGGATCGCCGACAGCCGGCCGGAAACCCGGTCGGCCGCCCGTCGCAACCCCGTCGAGAGGATGTCGCACTTGCCGGGGAAATACCGGTAGATGCCGGACACCGGGATACCGACCGCCGAAGCGATCTCCGCCATGCTGGTCTCGGGGTAGCCCTTGGCGTTGAACAACACCATCGACGCCTGCAACAGGGCCTCGTAGACGCCGGTATCCGATTCGAAGATCCGCCAGGAGGTAGGTCGGCCCAGCGCATCCTCCGGCTTCGGAAGCTCGGCGCCGAGCAGAGCGGAGGCGGCTTCGGTCAGCAGCGCGCGGATCTCGTCGGACGGCAGCGCGACCCGGTGATCGACGATGCTGCCGATCACACTGAGCAGCCCCGACGACAGCATCCACCGATGCGACGACGTCAATGTCGGCCGAATCGCCATGAGCGGCCGTTGGATTCGACGATTGACCACCCGCAATTGGTCCGTCAAAGTGGATTGGTCCTCACCGTGCAGGTAGCGGGCTTGCCACCGGTACAGCCCGCCGGACTCGCGGTTCGCCAACGTCACGTCGATCAGTGCGTCGACCAGTCGGTCCAACGTCGCAGCCGGGTCGGCGTCTTCGGGTTGCGCGTCGACGAAATCGGTGCAGTCGACCAGTTGCTGGCCCAGGGCCAGGACGGCGCCGCGAAACAGGTCGTACTTGCTGGCGTAATGCCGGTACAGCGCCGGTGCGGAGATTCCGACCTGGGCGGCGATTGCTTCCATGCTGACCGCGTGATAACCCAGCGCGCTGAACGACTCGGCAGACGCTCGGGCAATCTGAGCTTTGCGGTCTTTGGGCCGTCGGCGCACTTCGGCCACTGCGGCTGCAGGCTCCGTGCGCGCGGTCGTCACCGCCTCACCCTAGCGCGGAGATCGGTGGCTCAAAAAGCTACCGAAGAGTCAGAATGTTCATTAACATAATTGGTGCTCGACGAAGAGCTGGGGGCTGTTGTGAGAGGTCGCTGCGCATGCTGGAAACGGTTCGCCGCTTCCTTGGCTACCAGCTGACGATCGCCGAGCTGATCGGACTCGGGGTGATCATCGGCACACCATATTTAGTGGTAGGAGCCATTTGGTCGACGACACACACCGCGCATTTGCAACACATGCACGGCGCCGACCTGGTGGTGTCCTTCCTCGGCTCGATAGTGTCCTGGCCGGTGCTGCTGTTCGCGAATGTGTGCATGACATGAGCGCCGAAGCCGCCGGAATGCCCCTGACCGTCGCCGACACCCGCATTCACATAACCCACCGCACAGCACGCTGGGATGAGCGGCCGGCCACCGTCGCCGACGCCCTCGACTTCTGGTCGTTCGCCGCCGGCGCGGCCAACGTGGTCATGCAGCTGGCCTGGCCAGGGGTCGGCCACGGCGTGGTCGAGAGCAAGGTGGACTCCGGCAACGTGATGAAGCACCCGTGGAAGCGGGCGCGCACCACCTTCAGTTATCTGGCGGTCGCCATTCTGGGCGACCCGGTTGATCGAGCGGCCTACCGCGACGCGGTCGACGCCGTGCATCGTCACGTCAAATCCGAACCCAGCAGCCCGGTCCCCTACAGCGCTTTCGACCGCGACCTCCAGATGTGGGTGGCAGCATGCCTTTTCGTGGGACTGGAGGATACCTACCAGCTGCTGCGCGGAAAGTTATCCGACGAGCTCGCCGAGCATTTCTACCACTCGGCATTCACGCTGGGCACCACCCTGCAGGTCAGCGAAGACCAATGGCCGGCGACCCGCGAAGATTTCGACCGTTACTGGAACGCGGCTTGTCAGCGAGTCATGATTGACGACGTCGTGCGCAGCTACCTCCGCGACCTGATCGACCTGCGGATGGTCTCGGTGCTGCTGCGTCCAATGTTCGGTCCGCTGCTGCGTTTTTTGACCGTTGGATTTCTCGCGCCGGTGTTCCGCGATGCCCTGCAGGTCGAGTGGACACCGGGTCAGCAGCGCCGGTTCGAATACCTGTTTTTGCTGGTGGCGTTCGTCAATCGGTTTCTGCCCAAATTCGTCCGTCAGGGCGGCAGCTACCTACTACTGGCCGACGTGCGCAGGCGAATCCGCCGCCGCCGCAATCTGATTTGAAAGGAAGTCTGTGAGCAGTCGTCAGCTATTCCTCGCCATCGTGGGCGCGTTATTAGTCGTGGTCGGGCTCTTGGCGCTCTGGTTTCCGGTTTATCTGAGCCAGTACGACCAATACGGCGTGCAGATCGCCTGCGGCAGGGGCTTCAGTTCCAACCTGTCGCAGGCCGCCGAAGCCAACGATCACGGCTTCGTCGCCCAATGCGGTACCGCGCTGCTGGTGCGCCGCATTTGGGCGATCCCGGTCGCCGTCCTGGGATGGCTGATACTCACTGGAATTGTCGCGATCTGGGCCCACACCAAACCATCTGAAGAGGAAAGCTCGCGCTTCTGGGAATTGAGTGGGGACAGCACGTAATACGATCGACAGTCCAAACTGGACAGCATCGAGATGATCAACATCGGTCCGGTGCCGGGCATCCCGGATCCCGTCGGCTTCGTTCGGCGCTTTGGCGACGAGGTGATGCCGAAGGTATCCGGGATCGGCTGAGCCGCAGTGCCTGTGGCTCATATCGTGGCGATGATCCGTGTCCGCTCAGTGGCATACTGGGTTTCCGAAATGATGCCGTGGGTGCGCAGGGTCTCAAGCTCCTCCAGGCGCCGCGACGTTGCTGTTTCCAGCGGCGGAGACACCGGTAGAGGCTCCTGCACAGCAGTGGTGTGCTGCCAGTGCTGAACCGTGGCGGTTGACCCTTCGCCGAAGTTGAGCAGCCCGAGTCGCATCAGGAGCAGGAGAATCGCAACGATACCTCCGATCGGAAGGCCGAGGTAGATAATCCAACCGCCGGATACGCCCACCTGGCTTAGCAAGACAAAGCGCAGAACGAGCGATATGGCGAACAGCCCGACTATCGCGCCGAGCACCACTTTGGTGTTGTTGCTCATTTACGTATTCCTTATCTGTGTTGAGGACCCCCGTAAAGGTTGGGATCCATTGGCCATTTCTATGTTGTTTGGCCTTGTTCTGGCCCATGTTTGGCGCGGTGGACCGCAGTCGGGGTCAAGGTGGAGCGCCCGCAGCGCAGCGAGGACGAACGA
>JAFAID010000145.1 GCA_019236925.1 Mycobacterium sp.
CCGCGGCTGAGCGTGGTTTACAGCACCCCGAGAGGCAGTCATGAAACGGCTAAACGGTGTCGACGCATTCATGCTGGGCATGGAGACGTCGAAATCCTATATGCACACCTTCAAGGCGGCGATCATCGATCCGTCCACCGATCCCGAGGGCTGGTCTTTCGACAAGTTTTACGCCGAGTCGGCACGCCGGATACATTTGGTGCCGATACTGCGGTGGAAGTATCTCGACTCACCGCTCGGTCTGAATCACCCCTACTGGGTGGAAGATCCCGACTTCGATCTGCACTACCATGTGCGCCGCGTTGCCTGCCCGCCGCCCGCAGACCACAAGAGCTTGTGCGAGTTCATGGCGGCAATCTATTCCTATCAACTCGACCGCAATCGGCCGTTGTGGATGACGTGGGTAGTCGAGGGACTCGCAGACGGCAAGGTCGCGGTTGTCATGCTGGTGCACCATGCCTACGTCGACGGAGTTGGTGCTTCGTGGCTGATGCAGCGGTTCTATCAGCCGCAGCCGGGCAGCAAGGCAGGCGAACCGCCCGCCTACAACCCGCCACCTCTGCCGTCGTGGCTGACCCGACTGGGTTGGGCCGTGCGCGATTGGCCCGAGGTCACGATCGGCAACATGCCCAAGGTGGCCACCGGGCTGTGGCACAAATTCAAGCTGGACCGCAAGCGCAAGTTGGCCGGCTTGCCGCCACACCCGTCGGCTGGACAGATGCGGCAAACACCAATCAATGTCCCCCTCAGCCCGGGCCGCACCTTTGTCTGTGACAGCATCCCGCTCGAGCGCTTCGTCGCCGTGAGCAAGCCGCTGGGCGTCACCATCAACGACGTCTTTAGCAACTGCGTGGCGGGTGCGGTACGACGCCTGCTTATTGACCTGAACTACAACCCCGACGCCCACCCGCTGATCGGTGCAACCCCATTCGCCGGCGAAAGGCCCGCGGGTAGCGAAGGTTGGGGCAACTTTGCGACCCAGGACTTCTGCTGGTTGCGCAGCGACATCGCCGACCCGCTCAAGCGACTTCAGGCCAGCCACGAAGCGAACGTGGAGATGAAGGAGCACATCAAGGAGGTCAAAGAGGCCGGCGCCGACATCAGTTCGGTAATGCAGGTTGTCCCGCCCTGGGCCATCCCGCTCATCCGCAAGGCGATACACCGCAGGGGAGGAAGCTTTGGCCTCTTTGGCAACCTGGTGCTCTCCAATGTGCCCGGGCCGAAGGAGGCGCTGTACCTCGACAACTGGAAGCTCGCTAACTGGTACTCCACCGGCCAGATCGCCGACGGCACCGCACTCAACATCACCATGTGGAGCTATTGCGGACAGGCCAACATCTGCATGCTGATTGACCGCGAGGTGCTCAAAGACGGCTGGCGGCTGTACAACTACTTCGTCGATGAACTGAATGCCCTGCTGGCAGCTACCACCGCAAAGGAGGCTGCTCGATGATCCGGATCAGCCCGCTGGACCTGTCGTTCTTGCTGCTGGAAAAACCCAACCGGCCATTTCACATGGCTGCCATGACGATTTTCCAAAAGCCGAAGGGGCAGCAGTCTTCTTTCGGGCCGCGCCTGTTCGAAGCCTATCGGCACAGCCAGGCGGTCAAACCCTTTAATTACAAGCTCAAATGGCTGGGCAAAGATATCGCGGCTTGGGAACCCGTCGAGCCGGACATGCGAAACCATATCCGGCACATTGATTTACCGGCGCCCGGTTCCATGCAGCAGTTTTACGAGACGGTTTCCTTTCTCAACACCGGCCTGCTGGACCGGGGACACCCGCTTTGGGAGTGCTACATCATCGACGGTATCGCGAAGGGCCGTCTCGCTGTCATGATCAAAGTGCACCACGCGCTGATCGACGGTGAAGGCGGGCTGCGCGCGATGCGCAACTTCCTCAGCGATTCACCACGCGACAAGAGGCTGGCCGGTCCCTGGATGGCTCTTGAGAGCGGCGACGACCAACGCCGTTCGCGCCCAAGCGTTTCGCAGATACAGCGACTGCAAAGCATGCTGAAGGGACTGACCAAGCTGCCGGCAGATGTCATCGGCATGGGTACTGACGTGCTCGACCTTGGCGTGCAGTCACTGAACCTGAAGCCGCGAACGGCGTCGCTGCCTTTCACCGCGCGGCATACCCTCTTCAATAACACCGCGAAGTCGGCGGCGCGTGCCTACGCAAACATAGAATTGCCGCTCGCCGAGGTAAAGGCCGTGGCCAAGGCGACCGACACCTCCGTCAACGATGTCGTCATGACAGTCATCGACGATGCCCTACATCACTACCTCCGCGAACACCGGGCTGCCACCGACAGACCTTTGGTGGCCTTTATGCCCATGTCGCTGCGCGACGAATCGGGCGGGGGCGGGGGTAACCAGGTGAGCGCTGAACTAATCGCAATGGGTGCGTCCGAGGCGAGCCTCGGCGAGCGGCTGAGACAGATTAACCGGGCGACAACGAATGCAAAGCACAAAGGACGCCGCATGCAAACGACGTCGCGCCAGGTCTATGCGCTGTTGCTGGCTGGCAGCATGACCGTGTCGGATACCTTGCCCTGGTTCGGAAAGGTGCCGAGCGCCAATCTGGTGATATCGAACATGAAGGGGCCGACCGAGCAACTTTATTTGGCCGGTGCGCCGCTTGTTGCGTTCCTTGGCTTGCCGATCTTGCCGCCCGGCGCTGGACTCAACGTCACCTTCGCGAGCGTGCACAAGGACATCGGGATCGCCATCGGCGCCGCGCCGGAAGCGGTGGACGATCCCTACCACCTGGGCCAGCTGATTGAACAGGCCTTCCACCGGTTGCACGGCGAGACTGACGAAGCGGCAAGCACAACCGCGCGTCGCCCGCACCAGCCCGCGTGATCGGAACGTCAACCGAGCAGACACGGAGAACCCCATGAATAACATCGGCGCGATGCTCAAACAACGCGCAGTCGTTTCTCCGCAGCTCGAGGCCTATGTCGAGCCATCGGCCAACGTGCGTATGGACTACACCCAGATGAATGGGCTGGCCAACCGGTGCGCTAGCGTGCTGGCCTCGCTCGGGGTGGGCAAGGGTGACCGGGTGGCGTTGTTGATGCCCAATTGTGTCGAGTTCTGCTGCCTGTTCTACGGCGCGGCCAAGATCGGGGCGGTGGTCGTGCCGCTCAACACCCGCCTCGCGCCGCCCGAACTGGAATTCATTCTGTCCGACAGCGGCAGCACGGTGTTGATCTACGGTGAAGTGTTTGGGTCGGTAGCCGAAGCCATCAAGGCAGATACCAACTATCCCTGCACCGTCATCGATTGGGTGCCGGTGGCGGGCGGCAGCGGTTCTCTTGCCGAACGCCTTGAGGCCGCAGGTGCCAGCGAGCCGGCCTGCGAGTGCGGTGGGTCGGACAACCTGTTCATCATGTACACGTCGGGTACCACCGGACGTCCAAAGGGGGTGGTGCATACCCACGACTCGGTGCACGCGGCGGCGACTTCAAATGCACTGACGGCCGACGTGCGCTACCGAGACCGCGTCCTACTACCCCTGCCGATGTTCCACGTGGCGGCACTGACGCCGGTCATCTTCTGTGCCATGCGCGGCATCACCCTGATCTCGATGCCGCAGCTCGATCCGGTGAAGATGTGGTCGCTGATCGTCGATGAACGGGTTTCCATCGCTGGTGCCGTGCCGGCGATCCTGAACTTCATGCGCCAGGTGCCTGAGTTCGCCGAACTCGACGCGCCCGACTTCCGCTTCTTCATCACCGGCGGCGCGCCCTTGCCCGCGGCCCTGATCGAGATGTATGCCGCCAAGAACATGCAGGTCATGCAGGGCTATGCGCTCACCGAATCGTGCGGTAGCGGCACCGTGCTGCTCGGCGAAGACGCCTCGCGCAAGGTCGGCTCGGCCGGACGCGCCACCATGTTCGCAGACATTCGAGTGCGCGGTGACGATGGCGTGATCGGCGAACGCGGGGAAGGCGAGGTGGTGATCAAGTCCGACTTCCTACTCAAGGAATACTGGAACCGCCCAGATGCCACCCGCGCCGCTTTCGACAACGGCTGGTTCCGTACCGGCGACATCGGCGAGATCGACGATGAGGGCTATCTCTACATCAAAGACCGCATGAAGGACATGATCATTTCCGGCGGCGAGAACATCTACCCGGCGGAAATCGAGAGCGTCATGATCGGCATCCCCGGCGTCAACGAGGTGGCCGTC
>JAFAID010000172.1 GCA_019236925.1 Mycobacterium sp.
TTCATGGGGCTGTGCGCTGTGGTGCTGGCCCAGCGCGGCAGCTCGTCTCCGGGACGCACCTACGGCTGGCACCGCGCGGAGGTGTTCACCGCGGTGGCCAACGCCGTCCTGCTGATCGGGGTGGCGACGATCATCCTCCGCGAAGCGATCGGCCGGATCGGCCATGCGCCGGAAGTGCCGGGGATTCCGATGATCGTTGTGGCGCTGGCCGGACTGGCCACCAACGCGGTGGTGGCGCTGCTGCTGCGGTCGCACTCGACGCAGAGCCTGGCCGTCAAGGGCGCCTACATGGAGGTCATCGCCGACACAGTCGGCAGCATCGGTGTGCTCGTCGCCGGTGTGGTCACCATCACCACGCATTGGCCCTATGCCGACGTGGTGGTCGCCGTTCTCGTCGCGCTGTGGGTGCTGCCCAGGGCGTTGTCGCTGGCCCGCGGGGCGCTGCGGATCCTGTCTGAATCGTCGCCCAGCCACATCGACGTGGAAGAGCTGCGTTCGGCGCTGGGCGCCGTCGACGGTGTGACCGACGTGCATGACTTGCATGTCTGGACGCTGGTGCCCGGCAAGGACATGGTGACCGCGCACCTGGCGACCCGCGCCGACTCGGCGCGGGTGCTGAACGAGGCTCGAGCGATCCTTGCCGCGCGCGGATTGGGCCACGCCACCATCCAGGTGGAGCCGCCGGACGGTATCGCTGAGTGTTCGGCCGGGTTTTAGCCCGGCGACGACGCAGGCCGGTACAGCCTGAGGAGGAGCCGGGCAATCAAACCCAAGCCCCGGCTCAGGTCAGGCCGAGTGCGGCGCGGGCAGCCGGGTCGCAATCGTCGAGCAGGTCCAGGCACCGGGTCTGCTCGTCGGTTTCACCGATGGCGTCGGCCGCCCGGGCCAGCGCGGCCACGCACCGAAGAAAACCGCGGTTGGCCTCATGGGAATACGGCACCGGCCCGAACCCCTTCCAGCCGTTGCGCCGCAGCTGGTCCAGACCGCGGTGGTAGCCGGTACGGGCGTACGCGTAGGCGGTGACCGCCTTGTCGTCGGCGAGCGCGTCTTCGGCCAGGGCCGCCCAGGCCACCGAGGCCGAAGGATGCGCGGCGGCGACGACGGCCGGGTTCTCGCCGGCCTGCAGCTCGGCCTCGGCATCGGTGTCGCCAGGCAACAAGATCGGATCGGGTCCCAGGAGATCACGCGTGGGCGTCATGGCCGCCATTGTGCCGTGCGACGCCGCCGCACCAAACCCGGTCCCGAGTCGCTAAGCTGCAATACGTATTTCGACAGCGAAGAGGACAGCAGCGCTTATGCCGAATCCCTCAGGGCCTGACCGCGACCACAAGCCGGATGTGCCGGGGTTCGATCCAGACGCCGTCGATCGAGGTGGCGCGACCGACCCCGGCGATTCCGACGCTGATACCACCGAACATGTCGCCGGTCCCGACGACAGCCCGACCGAGGGCTACCGGGCCGACCCGGCGACCGAGGTGATGGCCAAGACCGAGGGCGACCAGAATGCGCCCAGACCGCGAAGTCCGCGTGGCGAGCGCCGGTTTACCGCGCCGGGCTTCGATGCCAAGGAGACCGCGGTCATCAATGCCGCCATCGAGCCCGCCACCGAGGTCTTCGACAGCAGCCATCCGCCGTCAGCACCAGGAGCACGGCCGAGAACTGCGATGCCGCAACTGATTCCGCCTCGGCTGGGCGCCAAGCTGCGGCCGTCGACCCAGCGCAGCTGGGGTTGGGTGCTGGCATTGATCCTGATCATCTTGGCGTTGGCGGCCGTCGCGGTGCTGGGCACGGTGCTGCTGACCCGAAGCAACAAAAAAACGAATACCTCACAAGAAGATCAGGTCCGCAGCACCATCCAGAGCTTCGATGTCGCGGTGCAGAACGGCGACCTGGCCACGCTGCGCGGCATCACCTGCGGCACCATGCGCGACGACTACGTCAACTACGACCAGCGTGAATGGAATGACACTTACCGTCGGGTCGCAGCGGCCAAACAGTATCCGGTGGTCGCCAACATCGACCAGGTGGTCGTCAACGGAAACCACGCTGAGGCCAACGTGACCGCGTTCATGGCCTACGCCCCGCAGGTTCGCTCGACCCGCAGCTTCGACCTGCAGTACCGCGACGACCAGTGGAAGATCTGCGAGGCCAGCACGGGTTGACCCCGCGCCGCCAGCTTCACCCTGCGGTGATGGACTTGCCGGCGCAGTGCAGGTCGTTGCAGGCCTCGATGACCCGCTCGGTCATCCCAGCCTCTGCCGACTTGAGGTAACTGCGCGGGTCGTACACCTTCTTGCTGCCCACGTCGCCGTCGACCTTCAGCACGCCGTCGTAATTGGTGAACACGTGGCCGGCGATCGGGCGGGTGAACGCGTACTGGGCGTCGGTGTCGACATTCATCTTCACCACCCCGTAGCCCAGCGCCTCTTCGATCTCGGATTTCAGCGAACCCGAACCGCCGTGGAACACGAAGTCGAACGGCTTGGCCCCGTCGGACAGTCCGAGCTTGACCGCCGCGACCTTCTGGCCCTGATCGAGGATGTCGGGGCGCAGCTTGACGTTGCCGGGCTTGTACACGCCGTGCACGTTGCCGAACGTCGCGGCCAGCAGGTAATGGCCGTGTTCGCCGTGGCCCAGCGCGTCGATGGTCTTCTCGAAGTCCTCCGGGGTCGTGTAGAGCTTGTCGTCGATCGCGCCGACGACGCCGTCCTCCTCGCCGCCGACCACGCCGATCTCGACCTCGAGAACGATCTTGGCGGCCGCGGCCTCCTTGAGCAGCTCCTGCGCGATCTTCAGGTTCTCGTCGATCGGCACCGCGGAGCCGTCCCACATGTGCGACTGGAACAGCGGGTTCTTGCCGGCCGCGACCCGCTTGGCCGAGATCGCCAGCAGCGGGCGCACGTAGGTGTCCAGCTTGTCCTTCGGGCAGTGATCGGTGTGCAGCGCGACGTTGATCGGGTACTTGTCCGCGACCACGCGGGCGAACTTGGCCAGCGCCACCGCGCCCGTGACCATGTTCTTCACCCCCAGCCCGGACCCGAACTCCGCGCCACCAGTGGAGAACTGGATGATGCCGTCGCTGCCGGCGTCGGCAAAGCCTTTGAGAGCGGCGTTGATCGTCTCCGAGGACGTGCAGTTGATGGCCGGGAAGGCGTACGAGTTCTCCTTGGCACGTCGCAGCATCTCGGCGTAGACCTCTGGTGTTGCGATGGGCATGAGACTTCCTTCCAGACGAGTGCCATCAGTATCCAACAACAGATTCTTGTTCACAGCCCGGCCGGTCCCGCAACCTGCGCCGGTTGAGGAGCAGTTGAATTTCGCCGGTATCTTGGAACATCGTGAGCACCGCCGTGGTGGCCCTGCCCAACATCCTCGACCCGATGTACTGGATCGGTCCCCAGGGACTCTTCGCGTCGGCCGTGCTGCCGACGATCCTGGTCATCGTCTTCGTCGAGACGGGTCTGCTGTTTCCGCTGCTGCCTGGTGAGTCGCTGCTTTTCACCGGTGGGCTGCTGGCGGCTCACGGCACCCTCGACATCCGGGTGCTGGCGCCGTGCGTGGCGGCGGTTGCAGTGCTCGGCGATCAGACCGGATATTTCATCGGCCGCCGGATCGGGCCCGCGCTGTTCAAGAAGGAGGATTCGCGCTTCTTCAAGCAGCACCATGTGACGGAGTCGCACGCGTTCTTCGAGAAGTACGGGCCCGCAGCGATCATCCTGGCTCGGTTCATGCCGTTCGTGCGGACTTTCACCCCCGTGGTCGCCGGGGTGTCGTACATGCGCTATCCGGTGTACCTGGCGTTCGACATCGTCGGCGGCGTGCTCTGGGGTGGCGGCGCGACGCTCGCCGGCTACTTCCTGGGCAACGTGCCGTTCATCCACCAGAATTTAGAGAAGATTGTCCTGGTGATCTTGTTCGTGTCGATGCTGCCGGCTTTCATCTCGGCGGGACGGGCTTACCGCAAGCGCCGTCGCGCAGCTCAGGAAAACCCCGAGTTGACGGTCGCCGAGTAGTAGCCCACGTCCGCTAAACCGGTCGGAAGCCCATCGCCACCCCGTTCATGCAATAACGCAGGCCGGTTGGTTGGGGGCCATCATCGAAGACGTGGCCGAGGTGCCCGCCGCAGCGACTGCAGAGCACCTCGGTGCGTGTCATGCCCTCGCTGTTGTCTTGCCGCTCGAGAACGGCGTTGTCCAGGGCTTTCCAAAAGCTCGGCCAGCCGGTGCCGCTGTCGAACTTGGTCGTTGACGAGAACAGGCCCTGGCCGCAGCCGGCGCATCCGAAGGTCCCGGACCGGTGCTCATCGTTGAGCGGGCTGCTGTAGGGGCGCTCGGTGCCCGCATTGCGAAGCACGTCGTACGCCGCCGGGGACAGCAGGTGGCGCCACTCGTCGTCGGTGTGATTAACCGGGAAGGTGTCGCTCGAAGCGTTCGGCGCACCGGCTGCGCTGAACGCACTCAATGCGCCGGCACCGGCGAGCACACCGAACGCGGCGGCGAGCAGGACGTTGCGTCGGGTAGTCATGGTTTCCACCATACGACCGTGCGCTCAGACGGCGACCTTGAAGTCGCAGCCGGTCTTGGCCCGGACGTCGGCGACGGTCACCTCGGGGTGTAATTCGATCAGTGTGAGTCCCTGTTCGGGCTCGACGTCGAAGACGCACAAGTCGGTGATGATCATGCTCACCACGCCCTTGCCGGTGACAGGCAGCGTGCACTGCTTGAGGATCTTCGGGCTGCCGTCTTTTGCGGTGTGATCCATGACGACGATCACTCGCTTGACGCCCGACACCAAATCCATTGCGCCGCCGGGCCCTTTGACCATCTTGCCCGGCACCATCCAGTTGGCCAGGTCGCCGTTCTCCGCCACCTCGAGGCCGCCCAGGATGGACAGGTCGATGTGGCCGCCGCGGATCATCGCGAACGAGTCGGCGCTGCTGAAAAAGCTCGACCCGGGAAGGCTGGTGATGGTCTGCTTGCCGGCGTTGACGAGGTCGGGGTCGACGGCGTCCTCGGCCGGGTAGGAGCCGATGCCCAGCAGTCCGTTCTCCGACTGCAGCGTCACCTTGATGCCGTCCGGGATGAAGTTGGCCACCAACGTCGGAATGCCGATGCCCAGGTTCACGTAGTAACCGTCCCGCAGTTCCTGCGCGGCGCGCTGCGCCATCCGCTCGCGAATCGGGCTCTCCTGCTTCAACGCCGCACCACCGCTGACGGTGCGGAACTCGATGCGCTTCTCGTAGTTGGTGCCCTCGATGATGCGGTCCACGTAGATGCCGGGGGTATGAATCAGGTCGGGGTCCAGCTCGCCGACCTCGACCAGTTCTTCCACCTCGGCGACGGTCACCGCGCCGCAGGTGGCGATCATCGGGTTGAAGTTGCGCGCCGTCTTGCGGTAGACGAGGTTGCCCGCCGCGTCTCCCTTCCACGCCTTGACGATCGCCACGTCGGCGCAAATGCCTTCTTCCAGAACGTATTCGGTGCCGTCGAAGACCCTGGTGTCTTTGCCTTCGGCAAGGTTGGTGCCGTAGGCGGTGCGGGTGTAGAAGCCGGGAATGCCTGCCCCGCCGGCGCGTAGCTTCTCCGCCAGCGTGCCCTGAGGCGTCAGGACGAGGTCCAGCTCTCCGGCCAGCACCTGCCGCTCGAATTCCTTGTTCTCGCCGACATACGAGGCGATGACCTTCTTCACCTGCCGCGCCTTCAGCAGCAGGCCCATGCCGAAATCGTCTACGCCGGCGTTGTTTCCGACGATCGTGAGGTCCTTGACGCCGCTGTCCACCAAGGCCTGGATCAGATTCTCCGGGATGCCACAGAGGCCGAACCCGCCGGCGGCGATCGTCATGCCGTCCTTCAGCAGGCCGTGCAGAGCCGACACGGCGTCGGGGTGGACTTTACTCATCAGCGGTCCCCTCGTCAGTAGTAACGGCATGCGCGGCCTCCATCAGCATCCAACCGGACAGCTGCACCGAGAGATCGCGCTCGGGTATCTCCGACTCGGTGACCGCACCCGCGACGAACTCGGCCTGGTCCCCGCCTGCCGTCGGCAGCTCGGCGGGGCGATCCCAGAACGGACCGAACAACGGCAGCCCTTGCACCGACTGCCGGTTGTTCCACGCCGATTGCGCCGAGGCGAGCACGATTTCGCGGGCGGTTTCGCGGGCCGCGGCATCCGCAGCGGACTCCTCCGGCAACGTGGTGGCGACCAAAGCCAGGTAGCGAGCGGTGACCCCGGAGAACAACCCGCCGTCGCCACCACCGGCACCCCGCAGCACCCCGGCCGGCGCCATGTGCTCGTCGACGGCGGCGACCAGGCGATGCACTCGCGGCGCGTGCCGGTCGTCCTGGGTGCGTGCGGCCAGCTCGGTTTCCAGGCCCAGCACCACACCCTGGCAGTAGGTGTACTGCGCGCGGACCAGGGAACCGGCCTTGATGCCGTCGAACACCAGGTGCGTATCGGGATCGATCAGCGTGTCGTCGATCCAGTCGGCCATCTGCTGGGCCCGCCGCAGCCGGTCGCCGTAGCGGGTCAGGAAGATCCCCGCCGGGCCGTTGGCCGGGGCGTTGAAAAATTGGTCTTGCTTGCGCCACGGGATGCCGCCGCCGTCCTCGGGTACCCACGCTTTGACGAATTGGTCGTTCAACTTGTGCAGCGCGCGTTTGTGCTCCGCGCCGGCGATCCGACCGGCCCGCTCCAGGGCCAGCGCCAGCCATGCCATGTCGTCGTAGTAGCTGTTGACCCAGGATCCGTTGTTGCGCAGCCGGTGCGAGCGGATCTGCCGGTGGATCTTGATGCGCCGCTCGGGCTGCGGGTCGCGCAGTTCCGCGTCGACCAGGCAGTCCAGCAGGTGCGCCTGCCACCAGTAGTGCCAGCTGCCGAACCATCGGTCGCGCCTTGTCGGCGGCCAGGCCACTACGCCGAGCTGGGTGCCAGGCAGCGCCCAGAGCCGTTTCAGATGCCGACCGGTGACGGCCGCTTCTGCGCTGACCGCCCGGTTGAGCCATACCTGATCCATGTCTGCTGATCCTGCCTTACCAGGCGCTGCCGATGTCCCCGTGTTCGGTGATTCAGGAGGTCCGGTCGGCGGATGCCAACGCCAGGAAGAGCTCGCGCAGGCCGGTCAGCGAGTGCGCCGGCAGGAAGCGATCGCAATAGGGCAGGGCGGCGGCCATCGATCCGGCCAGCGGCTGGAATTCACTTTGCGCGGCACGCGGGTTGAGCCAGACGAGCAACTCAGCGCGGCGGTGCACGCGGGCCAGCACGTGGGCGAGCAGGTCGGGGGGATCGCTGTCCCAGCCGTCCGAGGCGATGATCACCACCGCGCCGCGCAGCGCGTTGCCGTGCGGCGCGGTCAACAAGGCGCCGAGACTACGTGCGATGTGAGTGCCCCCATAGCGGTCAGTGACCTTGGCATTGGCCCGGTGCAGCGCCACCTCGGGCGAGCGGTGGGACAGCACCGACGTGAGTCGGGTCAGCGACGTCGAGAACGCGAACACCTCGGGACGGATCCCCGCCTGGCGGAGAAGCGCGGCTCGCATCAGATGCAGATAGATCGTTGCGTAGGGCTGCATCGACCGGCTGACATCGCACACCAGCACCACTCGCCGGTGCCGGCGACGCCGCCGGGTTCGCGCCAGGATTACCGGTTCCCAGCCGGTCATGCGCGACGCGTTCATCGTCCGGCGCAAGTCGATCGCCTTCCCGTGTCGACTGGGTTCGAGCCGCAGACTGCGCCGCCGGGGCCATTGCGCAACCGACGCTTCCAACCAGGATCCGAGCAGACGGAGGTCGTCCGGGTCGAATTGTTCGAACGGTTCGTCTGCCCGCGCGGCGATGCGGCTGGGCAGCAGGTCCGGTATCGACCGGCCGGTGTGCTCCCGGTCAACGGTTATTCCCGAGGGCCGGGTGGCCCAGGGCAGGGCTGTTGTGGAATGGCTGGCTCGGCTGAGCGCGCTGTCCGGGCTTCGCGTGCGTGCCGCTTCCACGCGTTGAGTTCGCTGCGTCGGGGACCGATCGAGGCCGACCATGGCGTCGCCGATTGTGGCCTCAAACACCGCATCAAACGCGGCCAGATCCTCCATCCGGTTGACCAGGGTCAACCGCGCCGCCCAATACAGCTCGGACCGGGTGCGCGGCAACAACTCTCGTAGCGCCCGCACCAAACTCGCCGGCCCCTCAGCAGACACAAGTATGCCGACGGCACGCAGCCGCGCCGCCAGGGCCGTCGCGAATGCCGCCGCATCGACTCCCCGCAGCAGGCCGGCGCTGTTCATTGCCGACGGCGAAGCACCCACACCAGCGCGCCCAGCGCCAGAGCCAGCAGCAACAGCGGTGCGTACTTCTTCAGCTTGTCTGCACCCGCGAGCTCGAGCAGGTCGATGGGAGCGGGCTCGCCGACTGTGCTTTTTAAGGCCGGTTTCGGGCTTTCGCCGTCGGCGGTATGTGCTGTGCTTTGAGCGGCCAATTCGGCTTCCAGGGAGTCCACGAATTGGCCCAGCAGCTTCTCCGACACCTGTTGCAACATCCCGCTGCCGAACTGGGCGAGCTTGCCGACGATCTTCAGGTCGGTGTCGACCGTGACGCGGGTGCGCTTGCCGGCCTCGTGCAGCTGTGTCGTAACCGTGGCCGCCGCATTGCCGGTGCCGCGGGACTCCTTGCCCTTGCCGTCGATGACCGCTCGGTGCTGGTCGCGGTTCCGCTCAACGAAATGCACCTTGCCAGTGAATTCGCTGGTCACCGGTCCGACCTTGACTTTCACGCTGCCGAGGTAGTCGTCGCCCTCACGGCCGACCAGCGCAGCACCCGGCATCAGCGGGACTACCTGCTCGAGGTCGGACAGCACGTCCCAGGCCTGCTCGATCGGGGCGCTGACGGTGAACTCGTTCGCGATCTTCATCGCTGACGTCCTTTCAAGTGTTGCTGTACTCAACAAACGCGTCATGGATCAGCCCACGGTCATCGGGCGTTTTGGCCAGGGCACCCAGGCTGGCCAATGCATCGGCGTCGACAAGATCTGCAACACCGAGCGAGACCAGGGCGGCGACCCAGTCGATGGTCTCTGCCACCCCCGGTGGCTTGTCGAGATCAAGATCGCGTGCGCGACCAACAAATTGGGTGGCGTGCTCGATCAGCGGCGCGGTCGCGCCGGGCACCGTGCGGCGGACGATCGCAGCGGCCCGCGACGGCTCGGGGTAGTCGATCCAGTGGTAGAGGCAACGCCGCCGCAACGCATCGTGCAGATCGCGGCTGCGGTTGGATGTGAGTACGGCAATCGGCGGGTACTCGGCTGCGAAGGTGCCCAGCTCCGGCACGGTAACGGTGGATTCACCGAGAAACTCCAACAGTAGGGCCTCGAATTCGTCATCGGCCCGGTCGATTTCGTCGATCAGCAGCACCGGGGCGGTCGGTCCCTGGTGGCGCACGCACTGCAGAATGGGCCGGTCCACCAGGTATCGCTCGCTGTAGAGATCTGATTCCTCGATCCTGGCACCACGCGCCTCGGCGAGCTTGATGCTCAGCAGCTGGCGCTGATAGTTCCAGTCGTAAAGTGCCTCACTTGCGGTCAGCCCCTCGTAACACTGCAGCCGAACAAGCGGTGTATCTAACACCGCTGCAAGGGTTTTCGCCGCTGTTGTCTTGCCGACACCGGGCTCGCCCTCCAACAGGAGCGGTCTACCGATCCTAACCGCCAGAAAGATCGCTGACGCGGTCCCGATGTCGAGTAGGAAGTCCTTGGCGTCAAACCGGCGGACCACGTCCTCGACGTCGGCAAACAGCGTCACCGCGGCACCGATTCCACTAGCCGCCGGTAGTCGTCCCAGGTGTCGACGTCGAGCGGAACGGTGCCGTCGACCGCGAGCTCGTAGACGCCGACAGAACCGGATTCGATCAGCTTCCAGATCCCCTTGTCGCCGTGCAGTTGAGCAAGCTCGCCGAACACGCTGCGGCTCAACCAAAACGGATGCTCGACACCATCTACGTAGCGGCATACGGTGATGGGACTGACCGACCCGTCGGTTATCAGCCGCCGCGCCAGCGCGGGGTCGACGCCGGGTTGGTCGCCGAGCATCAGCACAATCCCCGCGGCGTCCGGATGCACCCGCCGCAATGCGACTCGCAGCGATGCCGAACATCCGTCACCGACGTCGTCGACGACCACCACGTCGATCCCGTCCAGGGGTACCGCATCGCGGACGGCCTGCGCCGCACCACCCAGGGTAACGATGATCTGGCCGAAACCACAAGCGCGGGCCACGTCGAGCGTGGCCCCGAGCAAAGTCGTATTCCGGTATGGGAGAACCTGTTTCGGCGCGCCGAGTCGGCTGGAGCTCCCGGCTGCCAGCACGACACCGGTTGCCTGGCGCACGGTCATGCGCCGGCTTTCGCCGCGGTGGGAATGGTCAGCTCGCCGCCGCGGAGGGCAGCGATGAGTTCGGCAGCGATCGACACCGCGATTTCCTCCGGGGTTTTCGCGCCGATGGCCAATCCGACCGGCGTGTGGACACGGGCGCGTTCGGCGTCGGAGAGTTCAAGCCCATTCAGTACCGAGGCGCCACGGACCTTGCTGGCCACCAAGCCGACGTACCCCACGCCGGCGTCCAGCGCCGCACGAATGATGTCAGCCTCCGGTCCCCCGTGGCTGGCGATCACCACCGCGCTGGTTTGCGTCAAATCGTCAGATGCGTCACGTTTTAGCGAGTAGCCGAGCAGGTCGCACAACCGAGCCAGCGCTTCGGCTATCGGCGAGGCCCCGTAGACCCGGATCAGCGGTGCCGGCAGCTGCGGCGTCAGGAAGATCTCCAGCGCGCCACCGGATAAGCACGGGTTGACGACGACGCAAGCACCAGGCGCCTCCGGGAAGTGCACGTCGCCGTCGGGAAGCACGCGCAGCAAAACGCTTTCACCGGTCTGCAGTGCGCCGAGCGCCGCCTTGCGGACCGAGTTCTGTGCGCACTGGCCGCCGACGAAACCCTCGATCGTCCCGTCTGCCAACAGGATTGCCTCATCCCCTGGGTGGGCTGAGGCGGGTTCCTGTGCCCGCACCACGGTCGCGTGCACGAACGGTGTCCGTGCCAGCAGCAGCTGGGCAATCCGCTCGCTGACTGTCATCCGCGCTCCTATGCTCAATTGCGCGCCTCCTTCTCGGGGTTCGTAACCTCGGCCCCGAATCGTCGCCACGCTAGATCGGCGGCTTC
This sequence comes from Mycobacterium sp., assembly GCA_019236925.1. Taxonomy (GTDB): domain Bacteria; phylum Actinomycetota; class Actinomycetes; order Mycobacteriales; family Mycobacteriaceae; genus Mycobacterium. Next base: position 11,193 of record JAFAID010000172.1, read on the forward strand.
GCTTGGCCCTGCATAGCCTCCCATACCCGCGATGGTGTCAGGGGCATGTCTGCATGCCGAACCCCGAACGGCGCCAACGCATCCACGACCGCGTTCACCACCGCTGGCGGCGAGCCGACGGTGGCGGATTCACCGATGCCCTTCGCGCCGATCGGGTGATGCGGCGACGGCGTCACCGTATGCCCGGTCTCCAGGTGCGGCACTTCCAGGGCAGTCGGAATCAGGTAGTCCATCAGCGAACCACCGAGGCAGTTGCCGTCTTCGTCGAACGCGATGATCTCCATCAGCGCCATGCCAATGCCGTCGACGATGCCGCCGTGCACCTGGCCCTCGATGATCATCGGGTTGATCCGGGTTCCGCAATCGTCGACGGCCAGGAACCGGCGCACCTTCACCACAGCGGTTCCTGGATCGACGTCGACCACACAGAAGTACGCACCGTACGGGTAGGTCAGGTTCTCCGGGTTGTAGCAGACCTCGGCGTCCAGCCCGCCCTCGATGCCCTCCGGCAGGTCACCCGCCCCGTGGGCACGCATCGCAATGTCCTGGATAGTCACCGACGCCGACGGGTCACCCTTGACGTGGAACGAGCCCTTCTCCCACTCCAAGTCGGCGACCGACACCTCCAGCATGCCCGACGCGATGATCTTCGCCTTGTCACGCACCTTGCGGGCGACCAACGCCGCGGCTCCGCCCGACACCGGCGTCGACCGGCTGCCGTAGGTGCCCAACCCGAACGGAGTCTGATCGGTGTCGCCGTGCACCACTTCGATATCGTCGGGCGGGATTCCCAGCTCCTCGGCGACGATCTGCGCGAACGTCGTCTCGTGGCCCTGGCCCTGGGTCTGAACCGACAGCCGCACAACGGCTTTGCCCGTCGGATGCACCCGCAGCTCACAGCCGTCGGCCATGCCGAGGCCGAGGATGTCCATGTCCTTGCGCGGCCCGGCGCCCACCGCCTCGGTGAAGAACGACATCCCGATACCCATCAGCTCGCCGCGCGCGCGTCTCTCCTTCTGTTCAGCGCGTAACGCGTCATAGCCGATCATGTCCATCGCTTTGCGCATGGTGGTCTCGTAGTCACCCGAGTCGTACGTCCACCCTGTCTTGCTCTGGTACGGAAATTGGTCGGGTTTCAAAAGGTTTCGCAGCCGCAGCTCGGCCGGATCCATCTTCAGCTCGAAGGCCAGGCAGTCCACCAGCCGCTCGACAAAGTAAACCGCCTCGGTGATCCGGAACGAGCAAGCATAGGCCACCCCGCCGGGAGCCTTGTTGGTGTACACCGCCGTCATGTGGCAATACGCGGCCTCGAGGTCGTAGCTGCCGGTGAATACCCCGAAGAAACCGGCCGGGTATTTGACCGGCGCCGCTTGACCGTTGAACGCGCCGTGGTCGGCCAACACGTTGGACCGGATCGCAAGCATCTTGCCGTCGTTGGTGGCGGCGATCTCGCCGACCATGATGTAGTCGCGCGCGAAGCTGGTGGCCGTC
>JAFAID010000218.1 GCA_019236925.1 Mycobacterium sp.
GCAACACCACACCGATCGGCGCGCCGGTGGTGATGAACTGACCAGCGGTTGTGACCGGAGCAACTCCGCCGTTGCCGAGGGCCAGACCAGCGAGGAGATACACGGGTATCGGGGAGAGCGCGAACCGGCGAGCGACCGTCCCCAGCAATGCGAGCGCAGTCAGGACGGCGCCGAGTTGCAAAAGCAGCGGCGCCGAAATCTGCACTCGCTCAGCCCTTATCGACGAGTTGCATGACCTTGGCGATGCCGGCTTCGGTGCCGACCACCACTAGTACGTCGTCTGCATGCAACATCTCGGCCGGCCCCGGCGATGCCAGCACTTCCTCGTTGCGCACGATCGCCACGATCGACGCGCCGGTGCGGGTGCGGGCGTGGGTGTCCCCGAGCGGTCGGTCTACGAACGGGCTGCCCGGCCGGATGTGCACTTGGCCGGCCTCGATGCCAGGTACTTCGCGGGTCAGCTCGGTGAACCGTTCGGCGATCCGCGGTGCACCCAGAATCTGGGCGACCGCGTCGGCCTCTTCGTCGGTGAAGTGGAAGATCGGCTGAGCTTGGTCGGGATCGTCACGCGCATACCGGACGACGTCGAATTCACCGCTGCGCCGTGCGATGATCCCGATCCGCTCGCCGTCGTGGCTGGTGAACTCGTATCGCACACCGATGCTGGGCAGCAGCACCTCTTTGACGTCCACCGCCGCTACCGTCGTCGGGCTGATTTCGCCTTGGCGTGGCGGGCCTGCCGGCGTGCGGCTTCACGGCGTTCGCGCCGAGTGCCGCCGGCCCCGGCTGCCGCCGGCCGCGCGTCACCGTTGCCCCGCACGTGCGCCGAACCGTCCTCGGCGGGACCGGAATACGTTAGTTCAGGCGCCTCGGTCTCAATTCCCTTGGCGCGCAGCGCGGTTGCCGGTTCGCGCGCCCCGGCCGACCCGGCTGACCCGCCAGCCACCCGCTGCTGTGCGCTGGCCGCCGCGGCGGTGGCGAATTCCGCCAGGTCTTGCGGCTCCTCGACCGGTCCCACCTGCGGGGCCGGTACCGCCTCTACGGTGACGTTGAACAAGAAGCCGACCGACTCTTCTTTCAGGCCCTCGAGCATGCCGGTGAACATGTCGAAGCCCTCGCGCTGGTACTCGACCAGTGGATCGCGCTGCGCCATCGCGCGCAGGCCGATGCCCTCTTTGAGGTAGTCCATCTCGTAGAGATGCTCACGCCATTTGCGGTCGATTACGTTGAGCAGCACGTTGCGTTCCAGCTGGCGCATCGCGCCCTCGCCGGCGAGTTCCTCGAGCTCGGCCTCCCGGACCGCGTAAGCGCGGTCGGCGTCTTCGATCAAGGCGTCCAGCAGTTCCTCGCGGGTGAGCTCACCGGGCTCGCCGATCGCTTCGGAGTCGATCAGGTTTTTGTGGTCGATCCCGACCGGATACAGCGTTTTCAGCGCCTCCCAGAGCTGTTCGAGATCCCAGTCCTCGGCGTAGCCTTCGGCGGTTGCGCCGTCGACGTACGCGGTGATCACGTCGACGAGCATGTCGCGAGCCTGCTGCTGCAGGTTCTCGCCTTCCAGGATCCGGCGGCGCTCCTCGTAGACGACCTTGCGCTGCTGGTTCATCACCTCGTCGTACTTGAGGACGTTCTTGCGGACCTCGAAGTTCTGCTGCTCGACCTGGGTCTGGGCACTCTTGATCGCCCGAGTGACCATCTTGGCCTCGATCGGCACGTCGTCGGGCAGGTTGAGCCGGGTCAGCAGCGTCTCCAGCGCCGCGCCGTTGAAGCGGCGCATCAACTCGTCGCCCAGCGACAGATAGAAGCGCGACTCGCCCGGGTCACCCTGCCGGCCCGAGCGGCCGCGCAGCTGGTTGTCGATTCGCCGCGACTCGTGGCGCTCGGTGCCGAGCACGTACAGCCCGCCGGCCTCGATCACTTGTTCGGCTTCCTCGGCGGCTTCGGCCTTCACCACAGGCAGCTCCTCGTGCCAGGCCGCCTCGTACTCGTCGGCCGTCTCCACCGGGTCGAGGCCTTGCGCGCGCAGCCGCTTGTCAGTGAGGAAGTCGACGTTGCCGCCCAGCACGATGTCGGTCCCGCGGCCGGCCATGTTGGTGGCCACCGTGATGGCGCCGCGCCGACCGGCCTCGGCGACGATGCCGGCCTCCTGCTCGTGGTATTTGGCGTTGAGCACGTTGTGCGGAACGCGCCGCTTCTGGAACTGGCGCGACAGGTACTCCGAGCGCTCCACGCTGGTGGTGCCGATCAGTACCGGCTGGCCCTTCTCGTAGCGCTCGGTCACGTCATCGACGACCGCGATGTACTTGGCCTCTTCGGTCTTGTAGATCAGGTCGGACTGGTCGGTGCGGATCATCGGCATGTTGGTCGGAATGGTCACCACGCCGAGCTTGTAGATCTCGTGCAGCTCGGCGGCCTCGGTTTGCGCGGTTCCGGTCATGCCGGAGAGCTTGTCGTAGAGCCGGAAGTAGTTCTGCAGCGTGATGGTCGCCAGCGTCTGGTTCTCGGCCTTGATCTCGACGTGCTCCTTGGCCTCGATGGCCTGATGCATGCCCTCGTTGTAGCGGCGCCCGATCAGCACCCGGCCGGTGAACTCGTCGACGATGAGCACCTCGCCTTCGCGGACGATGTAGTCCTTGTCGCGGGCGAACAGCTCCTTGGCCTTCAGCGCGTTGTTGAGGTAGCTGACCAGCGGCGAGTTGGCGGCCTCGTAGAGGTTGTCGATGCCGAGCTGGTCCTCGACGAATTCCACGCCAAGCTCGTGCACGCCGACCGTGCGCTTACGCAGGTCGACCTCATAGTGGAC
>JAFAID010000295.1 GCA_019236925.1 Mycobacterium sp.
GGTTCGGTGTCACGACACCCACCGTAACGACCGGGTTTAATACCCTTGTGGACGACGCCGGGGCGACCAAGGGGCGCCGATCGACCGTGCTGGCGTACGCGCTGCTGGCCCCCAGCCTGTTCGGGGTCATGACGTTCATGTTGATGCCGATCCTCGTCGTAGTGTGGCTGAGCCTGCACCGATGGAACCTGCTCGGGCCGATCGAGTATGTCGGCGCGACGAATTGGCGTTCGGTGCTCAGCGATTCGGCGTTCGGCAACTCGCTGCTCGTCACGCTGCTGTTCGTCGCGATCGTGGTCCCGGCCCAGACGGTGCTCGGGCTAGCGGCAGGGGCGTTGCTGGCGCGCAACCTGCCCGGCAGCGGGTTATTCCGCACGATTTATGTGATGCCGTGGATCTGCGTCCCGCTGGCGATCGCGGTGATGTGGCGCTGGATCCTGGCTCCGACCGACGGCGCGGTGAGCACGGTTCTTGGACATCGCATCGAATGGCTCACCGATCCCGGGTTGGCGCTGCCGGTGGTCTCGGCGGTGGTGGTGTGGTCCAACGTCGGCTACGTCGCGCTGTTTTTCCTCGCCGGCATTCTGGCGATCCCGACCGATGTGCTCTCCGCGGCACGCATCGACGGGGCCACCGGCTGGCAGCGGTTCTTTCGCATCACACTGCCGATGCTGCGGCCTACCATGTTTTTCGTGCTGGTCACCGGAGTCGTCAGCGCCGCTCAGGTTTTCGACAACGTCTACGCGCTGACCGGTGGCGGACCGCACAACCACACCGATTTGGTCGCGCACCGCATCTACGCCGAGGCGTTCGGGGCGGCGGCGATCGGCCGGGCCTCGGTGATGGCGGTGGTGTTGTTCGTCATCCTGGTGTGCGTCACCGTTGCCCAGCATCTGTACTTCAGTCGGCGAACCAGCTATGACCTCACCTAAAGCGCCCTCCGCGGTTCTGGTTTACGCCGGCCTGGTGCTGGGTGCGGTGATCACCCTGGCGCCGTTCGCGCTCGGCTTGCTGACCTCGTTCACCTCCGCGCACCAGTTCGCGACGGGCACACCGTTGGCTTTGCCGCGACCACCGACGCTGTCCAACTACGCCGACTTGGGCGGCATGGGGTTCGGCCGGGCGCTGGTGGTGACGACGTTGATGACGGCGACGAGCCTGCTCGGGCAGCTGAGTTCGTCGGTGCTTGCCGCGTATGCGTTCGCCCGACTGCGTTTTCCCGGCCGCGACGCACTGTTCTGGGTGTACCTGGCGACGTTGATGGTGCCCTACAGCGTAACGGTGGTGCCGCTGTATCTGATGATGGCGCAGCTGGGACTGCGAAACACGTTCTGGGCATTGGTGTTGCCATTCGTTTTCGGCTCGCCGTACGCAATCTTCCTTCTGCGCCAACACTTCCGCGCGATTCCGGATGATCTGATCAATGCCGCGTATCTGGACGGCGCCAATACCCTGGATGTCATCGTGCACGTCGTGGTCCCTTCCAGTCGGCCCGTGATCGTCACGCTGATGCTGATCACCGTGGTGTCGGAGTGGCATCACTTCATGTGGCCGTTGGTGATCACCAGCGGGACCAAGTGGCAGGTGCTGACGGTCGCCACGGCCGCGCTGCAGTCGCGCTATAACGCCCAGTGGACCCTGGTCATGGCTGCGACGTTGGCGGCAATCGTGCCACTGGTCGTATTGTTCGTGATCTTCCAGCGACACATCGTCCGCTCGATCGTCGTCACGGGGCTCAAATGAGGCGGCTCCGGTTCTCCGCGCTGTTCGCAATCGGATGGGTGCTGATCGCCGCATCATTGGTCGCCGCAGAGGTGCTTTTGAACGTTACGGCCATGCCGCCCAGCGGCAAGACCGTGGTGACGGTCCGGCTGTGGGACCAGCAGGTCGCCAAGGCGTATCGACAGTCGTTCGCGGCGTTCACCCGGGCGCATCCCGACATCGAGGTGCAGACCCACGTCGTCTCTTATTCCACCTACTTCAACACGCTGCGTACCGATGTCGCAGGCGGCAGCGCCGACGACATCTTCTGGATCTCAAACGCCTATCTCGACGGATACGCCGACAGCGGCCGGTTGATGGACATCGGGAAGACCTTTGGGGAGGGCGTCGCGTCAGGTTGGGAGCCGTCGGTGGTCCAGCAGTTCACCCGCAACGGCGGGCTGTGGGCGGTTCCCCAACTGACCGACGGCGGAATCGCGCTGTACTACAACGCCGATCTGCTCGCCGCCGCCGGCGTCAACCCCGCCGACCTGGCGACGCTGCGGTGGAGTCCGGACGGCCGCGATACGCTGCGCCCGCTACTGGCTCGGCTCACGGTTGACGCGGACGGACGCACCGCGGCCACACCGGGTTTCGATGCCGAACGTATCCGGAAGTGGGCCTACAACGCGGCCAACGACGCGCAGGGCATCTACCTGAATTACATCGGGTCGGCCGGCGGCGTGTTCCAGGACGGTGGCCGCTTCGCGTTCGACAACCCCGGCGCCATCGAGG
>JAFAID010000361.1 GCA_019236925.1 Mycobacterium sp.
GTTGCTGGCCAATCCTCCAGCGCGGATTGGACACCCGCAGGCTGCCCCTGATTGGCGGGAATGAACCGCGGCCCGCCGATGCGCGTACCGTATCGAATATGTACGACATGCACGAGACGATGTCGGTCTCATGCCACGTACCGGGATTCATGGCGCGGATCAAGGTGACAGCGGCGGTCCATCGGCGTGGTCGCGAAGCGAGACCTGCTCGCGGCCCCTTCGCCACGCGGATATGAGCAACCGCAAGATCGACCCCACCAAGATCAACTCCGACGAGAACACCACCGTCGAGGTGGCCGACCTCGCGAACGAGGAGTACGACGTTGAGGGCGAGCGGCTTACCGAAGCGCGCGCCGAGCAGCTCGCCGCTGAAATGCTGGCCAGGGTCCGCGCCAAAAACCTACGCCCCGGCGGCAAGTCACTCTCTGGCGATCAGAAGCACTCACCGGTCGTGCAAGTCCGGGTGTCAGAGCGCACCCGCGACAAGCTCCGCACGATCGCGAAGGCCCGCGGTATGAGCATCTCGAAGCTGTCCCGAAAGGCGCTCGACGAGTTTGTCGAACGCGAGTCGCTAGGGTGACGCGCCGACACAGTTGCGCCTCGGAGGGCGCTTCGGGCACTGAGAATTAAGACCAGCTAACGCGGTGGCAGGATCGCCCATTCCAGCTCGCTGATGACCTCGCTCAGCTCGTCGACCATCCAGTTGCGGATCCGCTTGCGGTACACCTCGAGCAGGGAATGGTAGTACCACAGGTGATCGTATGGATTATTCGTGTTGAACCGCTGCCAGAGCTCGTCACCATGCGCGCGGAAGTCCCGCAGGATGGCGTGCGCGTTGTGCAACTTATCCGCCAGTGACACCAGCAGCGCACTGTCTGACGCCTTGCGCAGGTCACGGATGTAACGCTCCTTGCGCTTACGCCAAGGCGGTTTCGGCGTCACCACCGTGTCGCTGCACTCCCTGACGATGTGCTCTACGGCGTCACCGAACTTCTCGCGGATTTCGGCCAGGGTCTCTTCGCCACCCTGGTCTTCCGCGGCATCGTGCAGTAATGCGGCGATCGCCTCCGTCTCGGTGCCGTCTGCCTCGATGACATAGCCGGCTACCGACAGCAGATGACTCAGGTACGGGATCTCGCTACCCTTACGGGTCTGGGTGCCGTGCTTCTCGGCCGCGTAGGACATCGCCTCGACGAACTTCGGCGTGAGACGGGGCGAGGCTGTTTGACTGGTCATGGTTACTCCCTTGTGCTGCTGGACCATTGACCTAACTGTGGCACACGGGTACGACAATTCAGTGCCGGCTACTCTTCCGCGGCCTCAGATGCCGGCGAGCCGAGCTCCGACGGATGGCGAGCATCGGTGAGATCGCTGATGATCTGAAAATCGGCGGTGTTGTGGGTCAGCAGTGGAACGCCGTGAACGTTGGCAGTAGCGGCGATAACGAGGTCGATCGAGCGCCGGCGCGGCTGGCCGCCACGATTTCGCACAGCGGCCGACAGACGGCCCCATTCGCGCGCAATCTCAACCGTGACCGGCAGTGCATCGAACGTGGATTCAATCGCGCCCAACCGGTTGGTGCGAATGGCGCGCTCATCGTCGTCGCTGGTGACAAGTACGCCGAAGTGCAGTTCGGCGATCGAGGCGACGCTGATCGCAGCCTCGACATCCGGCGGTGGCTCTTCGCCGATGAGTATGGACGTGTCGAGAAGCGCGCGCATCGCTACTGGAACGGATCGCCAAGCGATGCAGAGAAATTCGCAAGGTCAGCATCGAGGGTTTTTGGAGCCGGGGTGCGCCACACGGCGCGTAACGCCTGACCGCCGACCCATTGCCTTCCGTTGGTTGGGCCCAGTTGCGCAACCGGCCTACCAGCGACGGTGATCGTGATCTGCTCGCCCGCCTCCGCGCGGCGGAGCACACCGCCGACGTTGTTGCGAAGTTCCTTTTGGGGGATTGTCGCCATCATCGTATGGTAGCAGAAGTGCTACCAACGCCGCGGCCCGATACGACTGGAACTTGGCCCAAAGTCAGTTCCGCCGTTTATGGTGGCCCGCGATGGCCCTTCATCTCCACCGTGCCGAGCGCACCGACCAGCTTTGTTAGGCGATGGGGCCCGTCCTACAAGGGGAACTTCGGCTTAGCGTTCTGTTCGCTCCCACGGCCAGGTCATCAGGGCCCACACGATGAGGATGAGCAGGGCCGCAGTCAGCACGTACACCGGCCATGGGCCCAGTACGTCCAGCAGGCTCGCGGTGGACGGTTTTCCGTT
>JAFAID010000462.1 GCA_019236925.1 Mycobacterium sp.
CACCCGATCCACCTCGGCGTCGTCCAGGGAGTGCAACGGGGTGGTACCGATCTCGCCTGCAGCGTGGACGATGCCGGCCAACGGCGGCAGTTCGGCCCGCACGGTGGCCAGCAGGCGTGCGACGTCGTGCGCATCGGCGACGTCGGCTGCGACGACGCGGGTTTCGCAGCCGTGCTGTTCGCGAATCGCGTCGATGCGCCGTTGCGCCGCCTCGTTGGGCGGGCGCCGGCTGGTCAGCACCAGCTGCCGGGCGCCGTTCGCGGCCAGGTATGCGGCGATCTCCAGTCCGATCGAACCAAGGCCGCCGGTCACCAAATACGTTGCATCGGAACGTAATACAAGCTGTGTTGCGGGCGTCGTCCCGGCCCGTCGAATCAGTCGGGGAACATAGACCGCGCTAGCACGCAGCGCCACCTGGTCTTCGCCACGCTGTGCGGCCACCAGGTTCACGAACTGCGACCATTCGTCGGCGCTGCCCTCAGCCAGATCTGCTAGTCCGCCCCAGATTTGCGGATACTCCAGCGACGCTGCACGACCAAATCCCCACAGGCAACTCTGATTCGGCGATACGGTGTCGCCGTCGATGACACGTTGCGCGCCGCGGGTTAGCAGCCAGATGGGGTTGCGGAGTTCAGCGGCGGCCGCGGCGCGGAAGAGTCGCTGTGTTCCGCCCATCACGCGGTGCTGCATCTGCAACAGCGATCGCATCGATGGTGCGGTGTCGGAGTCGAGAGCCGCGATATGCACGATTCGCAGCGTCGATTCGTCTGCCGCCGCAGCGCGTAACGCGGCCTCGAGCTGTTCCTCATCCGCGTCCGTCGCCGGCAACCCGATGATTCGATGCCGGTGCCCGAGCGCGGTCAGCGCGTCGACCAACGGCTGAGCAGCGTCAGCGTCGTCACCGACGAGGAGCCAGGTAGATCCTTCGCCGGCATGCGCATCTGAGCCTGCGGCAGCGGAGATCTCCCAGCGAATCTCGTAACGCGCGTCCGAGATCGACTGGTTCTTCCGTTGTTGATTATGTTGTGCAGCAAGCCGTGTCAGCACATCAACGGTCTGATGATCGTCGCTCGCGCCGCCAAGAAGGGCGGCGAGTTCGTCGATCCGCCCCTCCTCGAGAAGCCGGACGGTTTCGCTCGTCGTCCCGGTGTGGTAATTCTGGTTGGGCCGCTCCCGATTCTCCCGGTACCAGTACTGACGCCGCTGGAACGGGTAAGTCGGCAGATCAAGCTTCCGCGCCGCCCCCTGCCGGACCGCACCGAAATTGGGCAGGTGGCCCAGGACGTATGCGTCGGCAAGTGCCTCGGTGATCTGCCGTTGGTCGGCGGTGTTCTTACGCAACGACGCGATCGCGCGCGGTGTGGTGGCCGGGTCGGGCCAGGCCCGCAGGGCCGCGGCGGTCAGCACCGGCTGCGGGCCGATCTCCATCAGCACCTTGCAACCCAGATCGGCAAGCGTGCGGACACTCTTGGCGAACTCAACCGGTTGCCGCGCGTGGCGGCGCCAGTAGTTGCCATCGAGTTTCACGCTCCGGCCGATCACGGCACCGGTTCGGTTGCACACCACTATCATTTGCGGCGAGGCGTAAGTGAACCGATCCGCATACGTCTCGAACTCGTCGAGGATCGGTTCCAGCAGCGCCGAGTGGAACGAGTGGCTGGTGTCCAGCCAGTCACACCGGACACTGTCGGCTGTCAACCGGGACACCGCTTCTTCCAAATCGCCTGCGGGACCGGATAGGACGGTGTTGGCGCCGTTGTAAGCGGCCACTGACAGGCTTGGGAATTCGTCAGTCAGCTTCTCGACACGCTCGGTGGCGGCGAACACCGCGACCATCCGACCGCCCGCAGGCAAGCTGCCGAACAGGCGGCCACGCTCGGCCATCAGCAACATTCCGTCTTCGAGGCTGAACACGCCGGCGACACAGGCCGCCGAATACTGGCCGACGCTGTGACCCAGCACTACATCGAGTTCGAAGCCCCATGACTGCCAGAGCCGGGCCAAGCCCATCTCCACCGCGAACAAGGCGGGCTGGGCGTGGGAGGTCTGCCGCAACGTCTCTTCGTTATCTGGGCTGTCTATATCGAAAATGACGTCCAGCAAAGGCTTTTCGAGAACATCGGCGGCCGCCGCGGCGCACCGGTTCAGCGTTTCGGCGAACACCGGCTCGGTGTCGAAGAGCTCCCGGGCCATCCCGACGTACTGGCTGCCTTGACCGGTGAACAGCCACGCCGTCTTCGGCGGGGCATCGGATATTCCACGCACCAGACCAGGTGCCGGGCGGTCGTCAGTGAGTGCGCCGAGCAACTCAATGGCGGATTCCGTCGAATTGACCACCAACGCGGCCCGGTGCTCGAAGTGCGCTCGCCCCACACCGGCGGTAAAGCACACGTCCGCCAAGGTGGCCTCCGGGTGCGCGGTCAACCAGCCACGGTACTGACCAGCGAGCTGAACCAGTGCCTCGGGCGTGCGTGCTGATATCGGAAGCACGCCGAATCGTTGGTCGGCGGGTTGGTCGACCGTACCCGCCGCGTCGACCACACCTACTTCAATAGGTGCTTCCTCGAGGATGACGTGTGCGTTGGTCCCGGCGAACCCGAACGAGCTGACTCCCGCAATACGGGGACGACCATTGCGTTCCCAGGCGGTGGCCTCACGCACTACCTGCACCGGCAGTCGGTCCCAGGGGATGTGCGGGGATGGATCGCGAAAGTGCAAGTGCTGCGGGAGTAACTCGTTTTCGAGCGAGAGGATGACCTTGATCACGCCCGCGATCCCAGCGGCCGCTTCCAGATGCCCGATATTGGTCTTCGCCGAGCCGATCAACAGCGGCCGGTCGGCGTCACGAGCGGCACCGTAGGCCGCCCCGGCCGCCTGGACTTCGATCGGATCGCCCAGCGATGTGCCGGTTCCGTGCGCCTCCAGGTAATCGACGTCGTCGGCCGCGACACCGGCGCGCTTCAGTGCCTCGGTGATAACGCGTTGCTGCGCAACGCCGTTCGGCACCGTCAACCCGCCCGATGCGCCATCCTGGTTGATCGCGCTGCCCCGGATCACCGCCCGAATCCGGTCGCCGTCGCGGATCGCGTCCTCGAGGCGCTTCACGACAATGACGCCGCAGCCCTCGCCGCGCACGTAGCCGTCTGCTGCGGCATCGAAGGTCTTGCACCTGCCGTCGGGCGCGAGCATGTGCGCGTGGGAGAAGGTGATCATGGTCGCCGGGGTGAGCATGACGTTCGCGCCGCCGGCCAGCGCGAGGTCGCACTCCCCCAACTGCAGCGCCTGACATGCCTGATGGATTGCCACCAACGACGAGCTGCACGCCGTGTCGACGGCGACCGACGGGCCCTCCAGCCCCAACCGGAAACTGATCCGGCCGGCTGCCGCGGCATTCGACGTTCCGATTGCCATATACGCTTCGATCTCGGGGAAAGTCAGCTCGCCCGACGCCATTCCCAGGTAATCGTGGGTGGCCAAGCCGACGAACACACCTGTGTTGGTGTTCGCCAAAGCCGTTGGAGCGGTACCCGAATGCTCTACCGCACGCCACGCGGTTTCCAGCAGTAGCCGATGCTGCGGGTCTAACAATCTGACCTCGCGCGTCGACATACCGAAAAACGGCGCGTCGAACCCCGTCACGTCATCGACGAAACCCGCCCGACGGGTGGCTACCTTCCCGGGCGTGTCGGGATCCGGGTCGTAGAACTCGTCGACATCCCATCGGTCCTGGGGCACCTCCGATACCGCGTCCCGGCCTTGCCGCAGCACGTCCCAAAACTCGTCCGCATCCGCGGCACCCGGAAAACGCGCCGCGTAGCCGATGACGGCAAAACCCGATACTGGCTGCTGCTCGCCTTCGACGGATGCCATGAAGATGTCCTCTCTTCTTAGGACGATGAAGATTCGATCCCCCGCGTGCGGCCTGGTTGCGCACTAGGCTCGCTGCCGCGGGCCAGTATTGCAAGCACGGCCCCGGTACCGGGTACCCTACCGCCAGGTATGGCTGCGGGCCCGTGTCCCACGCTGGTCGTCGCATGTCGACGACCACCCGCCGGATCCGAGAGCGAGTTTAGGCGTGTCCCCGCACGCTCGCGACCCTCATAGCTAGGAGGGTTATCTTGGTGTCGCTGCCAGGGTGGCCAAAACCGTTCAAACCGAGGGAGGACGAACTTTTGCGCATCGGGAAGATTACCGTCGGCTCACTCGATGAGTGGACGCTGACCCCCGGCTCAGTCACCTCGTGGCACCCGACGGCCGCGTCTGCCGAAAAAGTCCGGCAAGCGCGGGTCAGCTCTGTGCCGCTCAGCTACATGCAGGGCCAACATCTTCGGAATTACTGCGAACGGACGGCCGCGGGGCTGAACTTTTCCCGACAAATCATCGCTAGCTGTGAAGCGCCCGGCCAATGTGATGTTTCTGCCATGAATGAAGGCCTGAACGCCTACCTGCGTCGCCACGACACGTTCCGCAGTTGGTTCGAGCACTCCGGTAATGGAGCGTTCATACGGCATACCATCAGCGATCCCGCGGATATTGAATTCGAGCCGATCGATCACGGCGGCATGACGGTTGACCAAATACGCGCTCATGTTGTGGCCATACCGAATCCGCTGGAATGGGGCTGCTTCACCTTCGGGATTATCCAGAGCGAGAGCCACTTCACGTTCTTTGCCGCTATGGATCATGTCCACGGGGACGCGACGTTGATCGGCACAACGATGCTGGAGGCCAACGGAATGTATCAGGCGTTGAGCGGAGGCGGTGAGCCCCTGGCGCTTCCCGATGCCGGCAGCTTTGACGATTTCTGTCTCCGCGAGCGCGAATACACGTCAACGTTAACTGTAGATTCGCCTGAGGTACGCGCGTGGATTGACTTCGCCGAGAACAACAACGGTAGTTTGCCTGAATTCCCACTCCCACTGGGCAATCCGTTGCAGTCGACCCGCAGTGACATGGCCTCCGACGTCCTGATGGACGCAGACCAGACCGAGCGATTCGAATCAGCCTGCACGGCGGCGGGCGCGCGCTTCGTTGGCGGCTTGTTCGCCTGCCTCGCCCTGGTGGAACATGAGTTCACCGGCGCTCTCACGTATTACGGGCTCACCCCCAGGGATTCCCGCACCGGCGCGGACAATTTCATGACGCAAGGTTGGTTTACCGGCTTGATCCCGATCACTGTGCCAATAGCTGCAGCCTCTTTCGGCGATGCCGCATGGGCAGCGCAGGCTTCTTTCGATTCAAGTCTGGACATGGCGAAGGTGCCGTATTACCGCGTACTGGAACTAGCGCCGTGGTTGAGCTGGCCACGGCCAAACTTTCCCGTGTCGAATTTCTTGCATGGCGGCGCTGCTCCGCTCAACGCTATTCTTGCTGCAGCCGACCTGGGTCTTGCGAACAACATCGGAATCTACCCTGATGGTCGGTATTCATATCAACTGACCATCTACGTCTTTCGGTACCGAGAGGGCACGGTAATGGCGATCATGCATCCCGACAACCGGGTCGCCCAGAAATCCGTTGCCCGTTACCTGGCGGCGATGGGGGCCGTGTGCGCGCGGGTCGCTGATACCGGGCACTGGGGACGCGTCGCATAGCGTGGAGCAATTCGATGGCCAGGGATTTTCTGAAATGCGCAACTGCCAGGCGGGCACGCTACGGCACCGCGCGGTCTGACAGGCCGTCGGCGAGCGTCGCCGGCGGGCGCACACGACTGCGCCGACCGGGGGTGAGAGCGATATGCGACGGCTAGCCGATTTTGTGGTGCGGTGGCCCTGGGTCGTCATCGGGGTCTGGGTCGCGATTGCGGCCGCGTTACCGCTGACGTTCCCATCGCTGAATGAGATGGCGCAGCAGCATCCGCTCGCTATCTTGCCCAGCGATGCACCCTCGAACGTCACAGCTCGAAAGATGACCGAGGCGTTTCACGAATCGGGCTCAGAAGACCTCCTGTTGGTGGTCCTGACCAACGACAAAGGGCTTGGCAAAGCCGACGAAGTCACCTACGGCAAACTGGCTGACGCGCTGCGTCAGGACACGCGAGATGTCGTGATGTTGCAGGATTTCATCAGCACTCCGCCCCTGCGTTCGATCGTGACCAGCAAGGACAACAAAGCTTGGGTGCTGCCGGTTGGCGTCGCGGGTGAGTTGGGCACTCCGCGTTCCTACGCCGCTTTCAACCAGATCAGCGGCATCGTCAGACACTCCGTCGCCGGAACAGCCCTGACTGTAAACGTCACCGGGCCCGCCGCAACCGTCGCCGACCTCACGGTTGCGGGCGATCGAGATCGGCTTCCCATTGAGCTGGCGATCGGCGTGCTGGTGCTGATCGTCCTGCTGGTCGTTTACCGCAACGTGGTCACCATGCTGCTGCCGTTGATCACGATCGGGTTGTCCCTGGTGATCGCACAGGCGATGGTCGCCGGCTATTCCGAACTGACGGGCTCGGGCGTCTCGAACCAGTCCATCGTATTTCTGAGCGCGATCATGGCCGGCGCCGGAACGGATTACGCGGTCTTTCTGATAAGCCGCTATCACGACTATCGGCGGCGGGGTGAGGATTTCGATCAGGCGGTCAAGCGGGCGATGATCTCAATCGGAAAGGTGATCGCCGCATCCGCCAGCTCCGTGGGAATCACGTTTCTCCTCATAAGCTTCGCCCGAATGGGAGTGTTCAAAACGGTCGGAGCGTCGGCCGCGATTGGGATCGGCGTGGCATTCCTCGCTGCGCTGACGTTGCTGCCGGCAATTCTGGTGCTCGCCGGGCCGCGCGGCTGGGTCAAGCCACGGCGCGAACTGACTGCCCGGTTGTGGCGGCGTTCAGGCATACGCATTGTGCGCCAGCCGAAGGTGCATTTGGTGGCCAGTCTGCTTGTGCTGGCCATTTTGGCCGGCTGCGCCGGCTTGGTGCGCTACAACTACGACGATCGCAAGGCCTTGCCATCGTCTGCTCCGAGCTCCATCGGGTATGCCGCGCTGGATCGGCATTTCCCGGTGAATCAGTCCATTCCGGAGTACATCCTCATCCAATCGCCGCATGACCTGCGCACGCCGCAGGCCCTTGCGGACCTGGAGCAAATGGCGGACCGAGTCAGCCAGCTGCCGAACGTCGCGGCAATCAGCGGCATCACTCGCCCGACCGGAAATGTGCCGGAGCAGTTCAGAGCCACCTATCAGGCGGGCGCTATCGGCACCTTTCTGGCCGGCGGGTCCACCCTGATAAGCGATCGCACCAATGACCTCAACCGGCTGGTAGACGGGGCCGGCACGCTGGCCGCCAACCTCGATGACGTGCGCGGCGAAGTCGGCCGGCTCGCTGCCAGTGTGCAGGATCTGCAGAATGCCCTCTCCTCGACGAAGAACCAGTACAGCGGCGACACGCTGGTCAACGAGGTCGACATCGCGGCCAAACTCGTCGACCATGTCGACTCGCTCAGCAATGCCATGGGTTGGAACTATTCAGCCGCCAAAAATTTGTTCTCCTGGATCGCGCCGGTGCTGATGGCGTTGCGGGGGAACCCGGTCTGCGATGTCGATGAGTCCTGCAGCGCCACTCGCGGGGAGTTCGAACAGCTGGTTGGTGCTCGCGATCAAGAAGATCTCGACGCGATCAATGACCTGGCCCACCAGCTGCAGGAGTATCCGGACAAAGAGGCCCTGAAGGCATCGACGGACCGCTTACGTGGTGCGTTCGCGAAGCTCACCACCGTGCTGCAGTCCATGGGGATGGACCAACCCGGCGGACTGCAGGCGAACCTGGACAATCTGCAAAGCGGCGCGGACCAGTTCGCCGGTGGGAGCCGGCAAATTGCTGATGCGGTGAACCTGCTCGTCGACCAGGTCAAACAGTTGGGCGGTGGGCTCAGTGAGGCAGCGACGTTTTTATTGTCGCTGAAACATGACGCTGCACAACCGGCCATGGCCGGGTTCAACATCCCGGCCCAGCTGCTGCATCTCAAGGAGTTCCAGGAGGCAGCCAAGGTATTCATCTCGGCAGACGGCCACTCGGTGCGGTATTTGGTTCAAACCAAACTCAATCCGTTCAGCACCGAAGCCATGGATCAGGTCAACGCAATCATCGCGACCGCTCGCGGAGCCCAACCCAACACCGCATTGGCGGATGCCAACATATCGATGGCGGGATACACCGTTGGCCTGAAGGACACCCGCGACTACTACGAACACGACATCCGCTTCATCATCACGGTAACCCTCATCGTCGTGCTACTTACCCTGATGGCGCTGCTGCGTGCGGTTGTCGCGCCGCTGTACCTGGTTGCGTCCGTGGTGATTTCGTACTTCTCGGCGATGGGAATTGGCGTGCTGGTATTTCAATTCATACTCGGCCAGCATTTACATTGGAGCGTGCCGCCACTGGCATTCGTGGTATTGGTCGCGGTCGGAGCCGATTACAACATGCTGCTCGTCTCACGAATGCGTGATGAGTCCCCGCACAGCATGCGATACGGCATCATTCGCACGCTGAGTTCGACAGGCGGTGTGATCACTGCCGCTGGTGTGATCTTCGCTGCCTCGATGTGCGGTCTTTTGTTCTCCAGCATCGGTACCGTGGTCCAAGGCGGTTTCGTAATCGGCGTGGGAATCTTGCTGGATACCTTCGTGGTGCGCACCATCACCGTTCCCGCCGTCGCCGCGCTGATCGGGCGGGCGAACTGGTGGCCGTCACGAGTGGGAGTGCGGCGGTCGCTGTCGCGATCAACGGCTGGACGCGCCGGGTGAGGACCGGTTCGCGCACCCGAGTGATGTGTGTGAAACTACGAGACGGAACTGAGGGGTCAGGAGTAGCTATGAAGAAACTACTCGCAGGAGTTACCGCGCTGGTAAGTATCAGCGCCACAGGATGTTTCGGCATCGGAATCGGCACTGCGGCGGCCGACGACACACCCATCGGCGGGCCGCCGACCCCCGGGGCGCCGGGCGACCAGACTGCGTACGCCCTCGGAGGCGCTCACGTTCTCGGCATTCCCTACGACCAGTACATTCGCATGGAGGGCGCCGAATGGTTCCCTGGCCAGAAGCGTGAAATCGTCCGCTACCCCGCAGGGCAGGTTCAGGGGCACGTGCTGGAGCGGCTCTTCCCGGGCATCGGCAAGCTCGACGCTAACTTTCCGGGCTTGGGTTTGGACGGTCCCAGCGTCGGCGAGTCGGTCGATGTGGGAGTAGACAATCTCGAGGCGGCGATCAAAACCGGTGGCCCCGGTACGGCGATCGGCTTGTCCGAGGGCGGGTTCGTGGTCGATGGGGCGCAGGCTCGGCTGGCGAATGACCCGAGTGCTCCCCCGCCGAGCACGCTGAACTTCGCCACATTCGGCGACCCGATTGGGCATCACGCCTTCGGCCAGAGCTTCCTGTCCGCCACTTTCCCGGTCGGCAGCGTCGTTCCGGCACTGGACTACACCATGCCACCGCCGTACGAGAGCCAGTACGACACCAACAGGTTCGTGGCCGCGTACGACTCGATCGCCGACTTCCCCGACCGGCCGGACAACCTGTTCGCTCTCGCCAACACGCTGATGGGCTTGGCCACCGGTCACACCGCGGTGGCTTTCACGAACGCGAGCATGGTGCCGCCGCAGAACATCAGGACGATGATCAACTCCCGGGGCGCGAAAGACACCACGATCATGGTCCCGCAAAAGCACCTTCCGCTGGTGATGCCGCTGGCCTACATCGGGATCCCCGAGGACACGCTGAACAAGCTTGACGCGATATTGATCCCCCGGGTGAATAGGGGCTA
>JAFAID010000471.1 GCA_019236925.1 Mycobacterium sp.
TTGGCCCAGTGTGTCGCGCGCCCGCCGACAACAGGACAAGCCGGGCACTGAGCCCAAACCCTCAGCGCGCCGTCGGGAAGCCAGGCGTGACAGCGCAGATCGCTGTCACGCCCGATGCCGACACCGGCGGCGCGCTGATCGGTCGGCAGCGACGCAATTTCGTCTTCCTGGCGATCATGCTGGGAATGCTGTTCGCGGCGCTGGACCAAACGATCGTCGCCAAACCGCTATCAGCGGGCGTCCGGGATAGCCCGGATCACCGACATCGGAGAGCAGTTGGGGATACCGTACGAAGTCCTGGAGCCCACCCTTGGATCGTCTGGTCCGCCGTGGTTACGCGCAACCCAACATCGTCCGGCTGTGGCTCACCCCGCCCGGACTTCATCAGGTCGACTTCGTCACCACGCCGATCCGGGAATGGATGGTCGACAAGCTCACCCGCTCGTCCAACTTCCAGGGCCGCCATCTGGTTGGCGGAGACCGGTCGGCCCTCGCCAGCCAGAGCGACCGAGATCAGAAGAGCGTGCTCGAACCCACCAAGCCGTCAATGACCGAGTCGAAAACGTTGAACGCGCTGGGGTCGAGCGCCCCGATCACGTCGCTGACCGGATCCGCACCGCCCACAGTCGCGGCACTTGCCGCGTCAGATGGCAACAATTTCACCAAGTCTAAAACGTACGGTTCGAGAAAAGCATCAACGCTAGGATCAATGCCGTTGGGCCCGAACAGGTAGTCGTCAAGGTACCAGCCCAGAACCCCAAACAGGCCCACCGGTGCGCCCGAGGAGGTGAACTGATCCGGGTCCAATGCGTCGATCAAATAGCTGATCGCCCACGTCTCGGGGACAGTCTCGGACGCAGCGGGGACACTCGCGGCGCTAAACGCAGTCAGGTCGAGTGCCCCGGCCAAAGAGCTGACCGCATCCGCATCGGAGACGTCCGCGCCGGCCACGGGTGCGGTGCCCATGCTGAGCGACGCGGCAATAACGGCGGCGCCGGCGGCCGTGCCAAAACCAAACGCTATCCGGCGGCTGTGCGGCGCTGAGGTACGGGCGTTCCGACTCATGTACGAGCCTCCAATCGGGTATGTGTCGATATGGTCGATATGGACGTGCATGGGGTGGCGGCCCCATCGCCGGCGTCTCCGCACACGAGCTTTTAATGCCCAACCCCGACGGTTCGCCGACCGCCCGAGCCTATATCAGAAGACGCTGGTTATGTATGTAAATTCTGCATGGGCCTGAGTGTCTATTAGTGACCGCTTAGGCTGCATTCAGGAGAAAAATTGGGGTCGAATGGCCTAACAATGGCGCAGGGCGCCAACACGGCTCGCCGCCAGATCATCCCGGGTTACGTTGCTATGCAGTAGATTTCGGCGGAAGAAACCTCCAGAGTCGTAATTGACGATGCGATGAGCAGGGCTCCGTTCGACCCGTGAGTGCGGGCATTTCATACATGTCTATAAATTGAACAGAATTTGACATATATCTAACGTTAAGGTTGCGACGAAGGGGTGCCATTTACCGATGAACGTCAGCATAAAGGCCGATAACGCAGCGGCTCGACGGGCGCGTCGAAGCGTTTCGGGGGTTCGGGATACGACAGCCGGAGGCGTACCATCTGGCCATGAGTCGCATCGGAACGTTCGCTGAAGACGACCTGGCCGGCTGGGTCCTTAAGTCTCCGGACTTGGGCGCCGCGATCGGCGCGTTCGCCAACGCGGTCTACGGCAAGAACCGGTTGCCGATGCGCACCCGCGAGCTGGCCCGCACGGTCATCGCCCACGACAACGAGTGCGCAGTGTGCGTTAACACCCGCGACGCCGACGGACCCGCCGCCGGTGTCGATGAAGAGTTGTACGAGCATGCGCGCGAGTGGCGCACCTGGCCGGGCTACAGCGAGCAGGAGCGGCTGGCCGCCGAGTTTGCACACCGGTTCGCGACCGAGCACACCAAGCTGCGCGACGACGAAGACTTCTGGAACCGCGCCAACGAACACTTCTCCGAGGAGCTGCTCGCCGACCTCGCAATGTCCTGTGCACTGTGGGTCGGCATGGGGCGCATGCTGCGGACACTGGATATCGGTCAGGCCTGCAAGCTGACGCTGCCGAGTCGGGTCTGAATCACCGGGCCCGCCCGGCGTATGACCACCACACCGCTCGCCGCCGCCGCGATCGCCCAACTCGAGGCCGAAGGGGTCGACGCGGTCATCGGCACGGTGGTGAATCCGGCGGGGCTCACCCTGGCCAAGACCGTACCGATACGCCGCACCAACGCATTCGCCGATCCGGGCCTGGGCGCCAGCCGGAGCTGGCATGGGTTCGCCATCGACCAGACCGGCATCGCGTCCAGCGAACACATCGGTGTCGTCGGTGATCACCGCGTCCGGATTGACCTGTCCGCGTTGCGCATCGTCGGTGATGGATTAGCTTGGGCGCCTGGCTCTTTCTTCGAGCAGGATGGTTCCCCGGTCCCCACGTGCAGCCGCGGAACGCTCGGCCGGATCGAGGCGGCGCTCGCCGAAGCCGGTGTCGAGGCGTTAGTCGGTCACGAGATCGAATTCCTGCTGGTCAATCCGGACGGCCGTCGACTGCCGTCGACGCTGTGGGCGCAGTACGGCCTGGCCGGTGTGCTCGAATACGAGGCGTTCGTTCGCGATGTCACCGCGGCAGCGGCCGTGTCCGGGATCGTCATCGAGCAGTTGCACCCGGAGTACGGGGCCAACCAGTTCGAGATTTCACTGACACCGCAATCGCCGGTCGCCGCGGCCGACCAATTGGTGCTGACCCGGCTCATCATCGGCCGCATTGCCCGCCGGTATGGATTGCGTGTCAGCCTGTCACCGGCGCCATTCGTCGGCGAGGTCGGATGCGGTGCCCACCAGCATTTCTCGCTGACCGGCTCGGCCGGGCCGCTGTTCTCCGACGGAGCAGGCACCCGCGGTATGACGAGCAAGGGCGAGAACGCGATGGCGGGGTTGCTGCGCGGCCTGCTGGAGGCCCAGGGCATCTTGTGCGGTTCGATCGTGTCGGGATTGCGATTGCATGCCGGCAATTGGGCCGGTGCGTATGCCTGCTGGGGGACCGAGAATCGAGAAGCAGCGCTACGCTTCATCGCTGGCGGCCCTGGTAATCCGTACGGGGGCAACGTCGAAGTCAAGGTCGTCGACCCTTCGGCCAACCCGTATTTCGCCACGGCGGCGATCCTCGGATTGGCACTGGACGGAATCAAGGAAAAGGCTTCGCTGCCGCCGGAGATCAAGGTAGACCCCGCGGTACTGTCTGACTCGGATCGTAGTCGCGCCGGCATCGTGGCACTGTCCGAGTCCCAAGCTAAAGCCATTGTCGCACTGGATAATTCGAGGCGATTACGCGCTATTCTCGGTGATCCTGCCGTCGACGTCATGGTCGCGGTCCGCAGCTTGGAGCACGAGAAGTACGCCCATCTCAATCGTGAGCAGCTGGCCGACAAATTCCGTATGGCCTGGAGTGTGTGAGCGTGGCGGCTCTGGCGGACCACATCGCCGGCGTGCCGCTGATCGACCAGCATATGCACGGCTGCTGGCTGACCGCGGGAGACCGGCAGCGGTTTGAGAACGGCCTCAACGAAGCCAACACTGAACCGCTCGCCGACTTCGACTCGGGATTCGACTCACAGCTCGGGTTCGCGGTAGGAGCCCACTGCGCACCGGTACTCGGACTGCCCAAACATGCTGACCCACAAGAATATTGGCAACGGCGCTGCCACCTCACCGAAGCCGAGCTGGCCCGA
>JAFAID010000579.1 GCA_019236925.1 Mycobacterium sp.
TCGACCAACCAGCGCACTACGTCGTTTGTTCGACCACATCACCGACGGCGCGCTGCAGTGGGCGCCGATGCCAGATGTGTACAACCGCATCTTCATCGGCGACCGCGAGTATGCGATTCCTTCGGGTCGGGAAAACTTCGCTGATCGCCTGAAGGACTACTTCCCCGCTGAGACAGCGGCTATCGACGCCTATCTCGACGCGGTCTTTGACACATCGCGGGCGGCGAAGCGGTTTTTCGCCCATCGTGCGCTGCCACCATCGCTTGCGCAGGAAACCTACGACGCCATGTGTGCGCCGTTCCTGTCGACAGCGACGCGAACCGCCAGCGACGTGGTAGGCGAGTTGACCAGCGACCAAGAGCTTCAAGCCGTGTTGTGCGGACACTTCGGCGACTACTCGCTGGAGCCATGGCGGGCGTCGTTCGGCATGCACGCCATGCTCGTTCGCCACTACATCGACGGGGCGAGCTTTCCTGTTGGCGGGTCGGGCCGAATCGCCGAAACGGTTGCCGATGTCATACGGGCGGCCGGCGGCGCGGTGCTCATCGGTGCCGAGGTGACCTCGATACTCCTCGGCGAGGACGGCGCCGCCTGCGGCGTGACCATGGCCGACGGCTGCACGTTTCACGCGCCGGTCGTGATTAGTGATGCGGGAATCACGGCTACCACCAAGCTGCTTCCCGCTGCCGTGGCGCAGCGAACCGGCCTGACGCAGCAGACCGAGACCATGGAGCCTTCCTTGTGCTGGGTCATGCTCAACGTCGGCATCAAGGAATCGACCGAAAGCCTGGGCTTGGGCGGGGCGAACATCTGGGCGCACGCCGGCGCCGACATGCGGGCGCGCATGACTGCCTACCAAGATGACCCACGCCATCACCCGATGCCCGTGTACTTCTTGTCGTTCCCGTCGGCCAAGGACCCCGCTTGGGGACAGCGGTATCCGGGACGTACCACCATCGACATCGCCGGGCTGACGTCGTGGGCGTTGTTCGAGCCGTTCGCCGACAGCCGCTGGATGCGCCGCGGCGAACACTACGAGCAGCTGAAGAAAGTGCTCGCCGAGGAGTTACTCGATCAGGTGATGCGATTCTGCCCGCAGCTTCACGGCAAAATCGACCACGCCGAACTGGCCAGCCCGCTCAGCTTCAATCATTTCCTCGCCAGGGCCAGCGGTGACTTCATGTCCTACGCTCACACGCCGGATCGGTTCCAGCAACACTGGATCAGTGCACACTCACCGGTGCCCGGACTGTACTTCAGCGGCCAGGACGTGGTCGCCGCCGGCGTCAGTGGCGCGATGATCGGCGGTGCAACCGCCGCCTCAGCAGTACTCGGTCGAAATATCCTCGAAAACTTACCCGCCGCCACGCACACACCGAAGTCGCGGACACATCATTGACCCACGCGTTGTGTGACCGAGGGTTTGCAAGGTCAGGGGCTGGTAGGCGGCGGAACGCTCGACCGGGACAATTTCTCGCTGCGGGCACGCAACGTCAGGCCGACGGATCGTGGCTCATCGTCTCGGAGATGTTCCAGGATGCCAACACCGAAACCAGCTATGCGCCATGACAGAGTTGGCACGGTGAGCCTGGTTATCTCCGACCACGAGCGGGCCGCGCTGGCCGAGCTTGAACGCTTCCCATTGTTCGCCGCGATGACCGGGCGACGCTCGCGCCGGTTCCCGGTCGGCGGCCGGATTCCCGCCGGGGCACTGGCCTATACCAGTCGCCGGCCCGTACAGCCGTTATCCGAAGTCGAGCGGGCACTGCTCGTTTCGGCCACCGGCGGCGTCACCGGTTGGAACTTCGGCATCACACACAACCCCAGCTATGCGCCGTCGTTTCCTAATTACTCCGGCAGCGCGACGGGTCGAACCTTCCCGTCGGCCGCAGGCTTCCACACCAGCCAGCTGTTCTTCACCGACGACACCGGAACCTATCTTCTGCCCAGCCGTGACGAGCATCCCCGCGAGTTCCACAGCATCGGAGAGTGGATCAGTCATACCGCGGAGTCCTATGTGGCTATCTCGGACACTCGCCTCGAACTGCCTCGCGAGGAACCGCACATGGAAGGTCACAACATCTGGATTGGCAATCATCCGGGCAGCCTGCTGGCATTCCCGGTAGCCGATCTCGCCGAGCACCTGATGGAAAACCTGTGGTTCTTCGCGGCCAACGGCTACCCGATCATCGATGACATCAATGGCCGCAACATCCCTGCCCTTGAACGGTTTTCCTCGCTGCCGCACGCCGACGACCCGATCCCACTGTCGTTCGTCGAGCAGTACACGCTCACCGAGTCGAGCGCGGAACTCGCGATCGCCACCAACAACGGGGTGCTGGCGTTGCAGGCGATGGGTCTCGGCGGCTGGACCTACGACGGTCTAAATCGGTTGTCCGTGTTGGGTGGCTCTGATGATCCGAGCGCCCCTGGGTTGGGCTTCGTCGCCGACGACGACGAGCGCTGGCCCTTCCCGAACGTCACCGGGTTGCCGGGATACTTCGAGACGCTCAGCCCGCCGCATGTGCCGTCGGTAGCGGCGGGGGTCGACAAGCTCGTTGCGCGAAAGTACGGTCCCGGCGGACCATTTCACCCCGATACGCAAGGGCCGTGGTCGGATACGCCGAAGGTGCGCGCCTCCGCGCTGCCACCCGACGGCATTCAGGATCTCGTCGCGGTCGAAGCGTCCTACATCTACGATGCCTTCGGAAAGCTGCCCGGCACCGTTCCGACCGTGCACGTACTGATGTACCTACAGGCTCAACATCTCGACGTTGACTTCTACGACGAGTTCTTCGGCCCCGGCGCCTACCTGTCCACGCACGCCGATCACCAGGCCCGTTGGCATTAGGTCGGACGCGAGGCGCTGAGCGGGCTGCGTTCGAGGTCGGCGTGCGGGATGTGGATGAGTCGGCTCTGGTTTCCGCCGGCGTGCTTGGCGGCATCACCTGCCAGCGCCGAAGCGGCCGGCGGGGGCGAAGGAGTCCGGGTCGGCGATGTCCCAATCCGACCTCCACGTGCTTGGCGCATGTTCGAGCAGCGCTGCAGGCGCAAGCCATTCGTAAAGCTCCGCGTACGAACGTTGTTCGGTGGGCGAGACCCGCTTGCGCAGCATTTGCGGGTTGAGCATCGACAGGTCAGAGACGCCCATCGAGGCCATCAGGCGCATCGCCTGGGCGACGGTCGCCTGCTGGTAGCGGTACACGCGTTCGCTCTTGTCGGTGACATCGAGAGCTCGAGCCCGATACCGATCCTGGGTCGCGACGCCAACCGGGCAGTGGTTGGTGTGACACCGCTGAGATTGAATGCAACCCACCGCCATCATCATCGCTCGGGCCGAATTGGTGTAATCCGCACCCTGGATCAGGCGCTTCACGATGTCGTTTCCGGAGGCGACCTTCCCGCTCGCCCCGATCCGTATCCTGTCCCGCAGCCCCGTTCCCACTAAGGCGTTGTGGACGATCATCAATCCGTCGGTGAGCGGAAGACCAACGTTGTCTTCGTATTCCAGCGGCGCCGCAGCAGTTCCGCCTTCGGCGCCGTCGACGATGATGAAGTCGGGCGTAATCCCTTCGGCCCGCATCGCCTTGCAGACCGCCAGCACATCGACCCGGGAACCGACACACAGCTTGAAGCCCACCGGTTTCCCGCCGGTCAATTCACGCAGCCGCGCCACGAACAAGATCAGTTCGCGCGGGGTGTGAAACGCCGAATGCGCCGCCGGGCTCACACACTTCTGGCCGACCGGCACTCCCCGGTAGCGGGCGATCTCCGCGCTGACCTTTGCGGCAGGGAGCACGCCACCGACTCCGGGCTTGGCGCCCTGGCTCAACTTGATCGAGATGCACTTCACCAGATCGTGAGCCGCCTTGTCCGCGAACTGATCCGGATCGAACCCGCCGTCTTTGGTGCGGGCGCCGAAATAGCCGGAGCCGAGCTCCCAAACCACGTCGGCACCGCCAAGATGATAAGGAGTCAGCCCACCTTCGCCGGTGTCGTGGGCGAACCGACCCTTGCGGGCGCCATTGTTCAGCGCGCGTAGGGCGTTGGCCGAAAGCGCGCCGAAGCTCATCGCCGAGACGTTCATCAGCGCCATGTCGTACGGTCGCGCGCAATCGGGGCCACCGATTCGCACCCGGAACGGCTCGTCGGGGGGATCGACCGGTCGCGCCGAATGCACCAGATATTCGTAGCCGACCGCGTCGATATCACGCTCGGTCCCAAAAGACGATTCGGCGGCAGTACCTTTGGCCCGCTCGTAGATCACTGAGCGGATGTCACGGTCGAAAGGGCGGCCGTCGAAGTTGCGCTCGATGAAGTACTGCTGCATTTCCGGGCGCAGGTCCTCCAGCAGAAACCGCAGATGCCCCACGACCGGATAGTTCCGTAGCACGGAGTGCTTGCGCTGGAAGAGGTCGTAAATGCCCACGGCGGCGACGACCGCGATCACCGCGGCAGGGATCCACCAGCCCCAAGGCCCGATGAGAGCCAGGCCCAGCAAAGCCCCCGCGAGAACCGTCAAGAATGCGACATAGCCAAACCGGACCAAGGCAGCCCCGCCTTCCGCAGCAGATTTTTCACCGCCGAGCGTAGCGCCAGCGCAAAATATCAAACCGGATATCGCAGCACTGTGACGTACGCGGACCGGTCAGAGCCAGGTGTCCTGGGTGGTCGTCGTCAGGAATGCCTCCAAGTCGTCGCGCCATTGCGCCGGTGTGGTCTTGTCCGGCTCGATGCCGGTGTAGTCGCCGCGGTAGAACAGCAGCGGTCGCGGTTTGATCTTCGGTACCTCCGAGAGCGACTTCACGGCGCCGAACACCACGAAATGATCGCCGCCGTCATACACCGAGGCCACGGTGCAGTCGATAAAGGCCAGCGACCCGTCGATAACGGGCAAACCCAAAGGTGAAGGACTCCAGTCGATACCGGCGAACTTGTCCGGCTCCTTCGAGCCAAACCGCGCCGACACGTGCTTCTGGCTTTCGGTCAATACGTTGACGCAGAATTTCCCGCTGGCCTCAATGGCTTTCCAGGAGCGCGACACCTTGGTCGGGCAGAACAGCACCAGCGGCGGCTCCAACGACAGCGCCGCGAACGACTGACAGGCGAAGCCGATCGGGATGTCGTCGTGCACCGTGGTGATGATCGTGATCCCCGTGCAGAACTGACCCAGCACACTACGGAACGCGCGTGCGTCGATCTGCTCGGTCATGGCTACCCGCGAAAGCCCACCGTGAAGTCGTGGCCCCACAGGCTCACCGCGGTGCTTTCCCGCGCGATCCAGTCATGATCGTCGACTTGCCTGCCCTCACAACCGAATTCGACATCGAACCCGCCGGGCGTTTTCATGTAGAAGGACAACATCAAATCGTTGACGTGCCGGCCCAGCGTCGCCGACATCGGCACCTTGCGGCGCAACGCCCGGTCCAGGCACAGGCCGACGTCGTCGGCCTCACCCACTTCAACCATCAGGTGCACGATGCCGCTGGGCGTCGGCGCCGGCATGAAAGCCAGGCTGTGATGGCGTGGGTTGCAACCGAAGAACCGCAACCACGCCGGCGGCCCGTCGGCGGGCCCGCCAACCAATTGCGGTGGCAGCCGCATCGAGTCGCGAAGCTTGAAGCCGAGCACGTCGCGGTAGAAGTGCAGGGCCTCGGCGTCGTCGCGGGTGGACAGCACCACATGTCCCAGGCCCTGTTCACCGGTGACGAACGTATGCCCATACGGGCTGACGACGCGACGGTGCTCCAGCGCGGCGCCGTGAAACACCTCTAAGCAGTTGCCCGATGGATCGGAGAACCGGATCATCTCGTCGACCCGCCGATCGGCCAGCTCGGCGGCGGTGGCCTCCTTGTACGGTGTGCCCTCGACGTCGAGCCGATTCCGGATCTCCTGCAGGCCTTCGGCATTCGCGCATTCCCAACCAGCCTCCGAGAGCCGGTCGTGCTCACCCGGGACGATCACCAACCGGGCCGGGAAATTGTCCATCCGCAGGTAGAGCGCGCCCTCGGTAGACCCGCTGCCCTCGATCATGCCGAGGACTTTCAGGCCGTACTCCCGCCACGCCGCGACATCGGTGGCCTCGATGCGCAGGTAGCCCAGCGAACGGATGCTCATCACGCATCTCCCAGGAAATCAATGGTCAGCTTGTTGAACTCGTCGAACTTCTCCACCTGCGCCCAGTGTCCACACTGCCCGAACACGTGCAGCTGCGCACGCGGGATGGTCTTCAGCGCGACCAGCGCGCCGTCGATCGGGTTGACCCGATCTTCGCGGCCCCAGATCAACAGCACCGGCTGACGCAGCCGGTAGACCTCGCGCCACATCATGCCGAGTTCAAAGTCGGGCCCGGCGAACGACTTTCCCATCGCGATCGTCGCGGTCAGTGATTCCGGTGTGCTGGCCAGCGCGAAGCGCTCGTCGATGAGCTCCGGGGTGATCAGCTTCTGGTCATAGACCATCACCCGCAGGAACGCCTCGAGATTTTCTCGGGTGGGCTCGACGGAGAATTTTCCAAGCCGTTTGACGCCCTCGGTCGGATCAGGTGCAAACAAATTGATGCTCAGCCCGCCTGGACCCATCAGCACCAGGCGTCCGGCGTGCTCGGGATAGTCGAGGGCAAACCGGACAGCGGTACCCCCGCCGAGTGAATTGCCCACCAGCGGAACGCGTCCCAGACCCAGCTGGTCGAACAGGCCTTTGAGCGCCCTGGCCGCGTAGTGGTTGAACTGGCCATGTTCGGCGCGTTTGTCGGAGTGGCCGTAGCCCGGCTGATCAACGGCCAACACGTGAAAACGCTCGGCCAGTACCGGAATGTTGCGCGAGAAGTTCGTCCAGCTCGCGGCCCCCGGACCGCCGCCGTGCAGCAGTACCGCTGTCTGGTCGTGACCGACACCCGCTTCGTGGTAGTGCAGCTTCAGCGGTCCGTCAACGTCAACCTCGACGAACCGCGAGGTCGACTCGAAAGTCAGCTCTTCGGTGGCAGTCATCAGACCATCGTGTCGCCGGGCGGCAGCCCGAACTCATGGTTACCGAAGATCTGGTAGGCCCGCTCCGGGTCATTGGCCGCATGCACCCGTCCTGCGTGCGCGTCGCGCCAGAAACGTTGCACCGGTTGGTCATTGCCCAGCGCCGTGGCGCCAGAGGCCTCGAACAGCCGGTCGATCGACGCGATCGCGCGCCCGGTGGCACGCACCTGGTCGCGGCGGGCGCGGGCCCGTAGGTCGAAGGGGATCTCCTTGCCCGCAGCCAGCAGCGCGTACTCGTCGGCGACGTTGCCGCACAACTGACGCCAGGCCGCGTCGATGTCGCTGGCCGCCTCGGCGATGCGAACCTTCGCGAACGGGTCGTCCTTCGTCTTCTCGCCGGCGAACGCCGCGCGCACCCGTTTGCCTTGGTGCTCCACATGCGCGTCG
This sequence comes from Mycobacterium sp., assembly GCA_019236925.1. Lineage (GTDB taxonomy): Bacteria > Actinomycetota > Actinomycetes > Mycobacteriales > Mycobacteriaceae > Mycobacterium. The sequence continues at coordinate 7,416 of JAFAID010000579.1, forward strand.
TAAGCGCCATAAGCCATTCCAACGATCGGTGCCGAAATGGTAGTGGGATGCATTGTGCCCCAGGGCATCTTGTAAACCGGGGCGCTGTTGGTCTGATAGCCACCCGCGGTGCCGTCGTTCATCGCCTTGTAAGACAAGAACCGGTGCCGGGGCACGAACACGTCCTTGACGACGACGGTGTTGCTGCCGGTGCCGCGCAGGCCGACGACATGCCAGACATCGTCGATGCGGTACTCGCTGCGCGGGATCAGGAAGCTGCCGAAGTCCACCGGCCGGCCGTCCTTGATCACCGGGCCGCCGAGGAAGGCCCACGTCGCGTGGTCACAGCCCGACGACCAGTTCCACGAGCCGCTGACCTGATAGCCGCCGTCGACCACGACGCCGGCGCCCATCGGGGCGTACGACGACGAAATCCGCACATTGGTGTCCTGACCCCAGACCTCCTCTTGGGCCTGCTGGTCGAACAGCGCCAGATGCCAGTTGTGCACGCCGATGATCGAGCCCACCCAGCCGGTCGAACCGCAAGCACTCGCCAGGCGGCGAGCCGCTTCGTAGAACAACGCGGGATCACATTCCAGACCGTCCCACTGCTTGGGCTGTAGCAGCCTGAAGAAACCGATCTCCTGAAGCTCGCTGATCGTGGCGTCCGGTAACCGGCGCAGGTCTTCGGTCTCCTGGGCCCGCTGCCGTAATTTGGGCAGCAGTTCGTCGATGCCGTCTAGGACCGACTGGGCGTCACGTTGTTCAATGGACGTCACGGGTTCCTCCATAGGTGGCTTACTTAGACAGAGACTAGAACACGTTCCGATTTGTGTCGAGCAGGCTATTCCTGCGGCT
>JAFAID010000603.1 GCA_019236925.1 Mycobacterium sp.
CGCGCCCGCCAAGCCGCCTAGGGCGCTGCTGATTTAGTCACTACATTAGCGGCGTCCTGGGCCGCGACAATAACATCTGTCACACGCATCTCTGGGTCGGGCTCGGTACACTTTGTGCCCGCCTTACAGCGACAAACGAAGGCGCGCAGGGGATTTGTCGCTCGTAGGCGGGCACAACGCGCACCCCAACCCGCGGAGATTCGCGTGACTGCTGTGACAGTGGTCGTTGCGCCCAACGGCTAGGGCACTACATCATCAGCATCGGGTTCGATGGCTTTGAGCGGGCGACGAACCAACTTCCAGTGAGGTCATCGTCTCGTTCGCGAAAGCCCATCAGGCGTTCGAACCAGTCCTGAGTTGGCATGGCTCGCATGATCGCACGGGATCTCAACCGCCAAGCGGTAAATGGATTGCCTGGCGCATTCATACACGTGTCTCGCGTGCGACAAACTCGTCGAGCACCTTTCGAGACAACTTCGAGACGCTCATGCCACGGGCCTTGGCGATCGCCCGAAGCTTGTCGCGTGTGTGCTCTGATACCCGCACTTGCACAACCGGTGAGTGCTTCCGATCGCCAGAGAGTGACTTGCCGCCGGGGCGTAGGTTTTTGGCGCGGACCCTGGCGAGCATTTCAGCGGCGAGCTGCTCGGCGCGCTCTTCGGTGAGCCGCTCGCCCTCAACGTAGTACTCCTCGTTCTCGAGGTCGGCCGCCTCGACGGTCGTGTTCTCGTCGAAGTGGATCTTGGCGGGGTCGATCCTGCGGTTGCTCATGGCGTGCCAGAGATCCTCATCGCGGTCATCGGCAGCAAGGATGATCTCGAACTCGCGACCACCGCTGTGCATGAGACCGACACCATCTCGGACATGTCGTACATACTCGATGATGCTACGCGCACCAGCTGGGCTGTGGTCCACGCCCGCCGAGAAAACGTCGAATTCTCGTGTCGGCATGGCAGGTTTGGTGTCGGTCGGCGCCGCCCGCGCGGACTGCAGCGCATCACCAATCCGCTGCATGGCCGCGTAGGCTCCGAGCTTGAGAGTTGATCCATGGACAGCGTCCGATCGTGCCCCGCGTACGTCGGCCTCGGCGTCGACGAGATCTCTCGGCGGGCTGCGCAGGCGCGGGTTCTGCTCGGTCCCGACCGGTGCCGTGTGTGCCCGCGGCTGTGCCGGGTTGACCGGCTGCATGACGTCAAGGGCCTGTGTCAGATCGGGCGCACGGCTGTTGTTGCGTCGCACTTCGCGCACTTTGGCGAGGAGAACTGCCTGCGGGGGTGGAACGGCTCGGGCACGATCTTCTTCTCCGGCTGCAACCTGCGCTGCGTGTTCTGCCAGAACCACGACATCTCGTGGGAGGTGCGCGGGGAGCGGGCTACCCCGCAGCGGCTAGCGCAGATGATGTTGGAGCTTCAGGACAAGGGTTGCCACAACATCAACTTCGTGACGCCCGAACATGTGGTTCCGCAGATCCTCGAGGCGCTGCCGCACGCGATCGACGCGGGGCTGCGGCTGCCGATCGTATATAACACCAGTTCGTACGACAGTCTCGGCAGCCTGGCGCTGATGGACGGGATTGTCGACATCTACATGCCCGACGCCAAGGTGTGGAGCCGCGAACGGGCCCGCCGCTTCCTGCGCATGCCGGATTATCCGGAGGTGATGCGCACAACCATCCAAGAGATGGGCCGACAGGTGGGAAAGCTCGCCCTTGACCACGACGGGCTGGCGGTTCGCGGTTTGCTGGTGCGCCACCTGGTCATGCCGGGCATGTTCGACGAAACGGCAGAGATTCTGCGTTGGATCGCCGACACGCTCGGACCCGACACGTACGTGGACCTGATGGCCCAGTACTACCCGGCCGGGCTGGTCGGGCGTAGCGACATACGGGATCCGTACCCGGAGATCAACCGGCATCTGCACCGAGACGAGTACGTGAGTGCAGTGGAGCTCGCCGACGAACTCGGCCTCCGTCGGTTGGACCGGCGCAGCGTGGCATCCGGCTATCTACTGGCGACGTGAGCGCCCGATCCGTAACACGCGCTGGCGCAAGCGTAAAGCGGGACGGTTGACTGGCTTAAGGTGTCGGCTCTGCGCTCAGTCTGAGCTGTACGGCGACTGCCGCCAGTCGCTTGTCGCGTGTCCACAGGCGGGCCCCCGCTGTTAGCAGGGTCGCCGCCAGCAGGTGCGCGTCGACGTATCCGATGCCGAGCCCGAAGAGGTGCCGGTTTTCGACGAGGTGCAGCAACTCGTCGTCGGTTGCGGTATGCGCCTGCGGGAGGTTACGGAGCAGCCCGAGAATCTCGCTGCGATGCGACAATTGGCCGAGTGCAAGTTCTCCGATAACGCACGGATGGGTCAGCACGTGCCCGTCCTGCAGGAGGGCGCCAAGCTTTGGGTCGCCGACGCGCAGGTGGTCGATCCAAATCGAGGTGTCGACGAGGATCACCGCGGTGTCGTCTGCCGTCTCGGGACCGCTTCCAGCGTGGGTTCGCTGCCAGCCAGCTGAGACAGACGCCGGGCGCTTTCGCGCTCAATCAGTGCCCGCAGGGCCTGGCGAACCAACGCGCTCTTCTCGGTGGTTCCCGTGAGGCGCTGCGCTTCCCGGACGAGGTCATCGTCCAACGCGATCGTTGTCCGCATATCTACCTCCAGGCACGTCTTCCAGCATCGAATGATGACGATACACGTGTTATGGCCTCGTGGCAGACAGTCGCTTCGGCGGCAACGGCGCGCGACAAGCCGCGATGCAGTAAGAGACAGCTATGCGGTCACGAAAGGCTCTCGCCGCGCTGACGGTGGTGGCGGTTGGCTGCGTGATGTTGACCGGCGCTCCGTTCGCGGCGCGCGCCGATAAGCCTCCGTTCGTAACCAACCCGGCCGGCCATGTGGACACGCTCATCGGCACCGGGTCGAGCGCGACGGGTGGACAGATCAACAACTTCCCCGGCGCCGCCGTGCCGTTTGGGATGGTGCAGTACTCGCCCGATACCACCGACGCCTACGCCGGCTACCACCACGACAACGAGCGCTTCACTGGATTCAGCCTGACCCACGCCTCGGTGGGCTGCCCCGCGTTCGGCGATATCCCGATGCTGCCCACCACCACCCCGATCGGCTCGCAACCCTGGAGCACCTGGGAGAAGATCGCCCACGACAACACCGAGGTGGGCGTGCCCGGCTACTACGCCGTGCGGTTCCCCGACACCGGAGTGACCGCGGAACTGACCGCCACCACCCGCACCGGCGTCGGCCGGTTTCACTACCCGCCCAACGGTCGGCCCGCCCTGTTCCAGGTGCGCTCCGGCGGGTCGCTGGCGGGCAACTCGGCCGCGACCATCGAGATCGGCGCCGATAACACCACGATCACCGGATCGTCGACCAGTCGCGGATTCTGCATGAAGAACAACTCTTACCGGGTGTATTTCGCGATGAAGTTCAGCCGGCCGTTCACTTCCTATGGAACCTGGGACGGCAAGTCGGTGTTCGCTGGCGTCCACCGAGCGGATTCGAGTTCGAGCGGGGGATACGTGGCGTTCCCGGCCGGCTTGGTGCTCGAGGTGCGGACCGCGCTGTCCTATATCAGTGTCGACGCAGCGCGAGCGAACCTCGCCGGCGAGGGTGGAGCGAGCTTCGACGACGTCCGTGCCGCCGCATCCCGCGAATGGAACGCCGCGCTGTCGCGCATCGCGGTGGTCGGCACCAATATCGGCGAGCTGGCAACCTTCTACACCTCCCTCTACCGGTCTTTATTGCACCCCAACACTTTTAACGACGCGGACGGACGCTACCTCGGATTCGACGGCGGCATCCACACCGTGGCCAAGGGGCACACCCAGTACGCCAACTTCGCTGACTGGGACAGCTACCGCTGCCTTGCCGCCCTGCAGGCACTGCTCTTTCCCGAGCGGGCCAGCGACATGGCCCAATCGCTGGTGAACGACGCCGAGCAGAGCGGATCGTTTCCGCGTTGGGCGCTGGCGAATTCGGCGACCGGCGAGATGACCGGAGACAGCGTAGTACCGTTGATCGTCAACCTCTACATGTTCGGGGCCAAGGACTTTGACCTCAAAAAGGCGCTTTATTACATGCGGAAGGCGGGGATCGACGGCGGTGTCGGGCGGGGCGGCTACGTGGAGCGGCCGGGAATCGCCACCTACATCCAGCACGGCTACGCGCCGCAGACCGACGAGTTCCGCGGCGATCACGGGATCGACGGCGCCTCGACCACGCTGGAGTGGTCGGTCGATGACTTCGCTGTCTCGCGATTCGCCGACGCGCTGGACGAGACCGTGATTGCCGCCGAGTTCCGCAACCGGGCGCGGTACTGGAACAACCTGTTCAATCCGGCGACCGGTTACATCTCGCCGCGCAGCGCCGAGGGTATTTTTCTTGTCAGCTCTGGGTTTTCCGGGCCCACATCGGATTTCGGACAGGACGGATTCGAGGAGGGCAACGCCGAGCAGTACGTGTGGTGGGTGCCGCAGAACATCGCCGGCCTGGTGACCGCCCTCGGCGGCCGGCAGGCAGTGGCCGACCGGCTGGACCGCTTCACCACGGAGCTCAACGCGGGCCCGAACGAGCCCCATCTATGGATCGGGAATGAGCCGGGCTTTGGGGTGCCGTGGCTGTACAACTATCTCGGTCAACCGTGGAAGACCCAGGAGACGGTCGACCGGGTGCGCAGCCAATTGTTCCGCCCCACGCCTGGCGGCGAGCCCGGCAACGACGACCTCGGCGCGCTGTCCAGCTGGTACGTCTGGGCGGCCCTCGGCCTGTACCCGATCACCCCGGGAACAGCGCTCCTCACTGTCAACACACCGCTGTTCGATCGTGCCGAGATCGCACTTCCCGCAGGCAAATCCATCAAAATCTCCGCCCCGGGCTCATCGAACGGCATGAAGTACATCAACGGCCTGAGCATCGACGGCCAGCCCACGGATCACACGTTTCTGCCGGACTCGATCATCCGCACCGGTGGCGACCTCACATTCTCGCTCTCCTCCATTCCCAATCCACGCTGGGGCACGGCCGAGTCGTCCGCGCCGCCGTCGTTCGGTGCGGGCGGCTCGGGGTGACCGTTGACACCAGTCCCGCCACTGTCGCGATCGCGCCGGGAACTACGGGGACCGTGACCGTCGACGTTTGGGCAGCCTGACCACCCGGTGGTGTCCAGCTCGTTCGCAGCGCTGCTCGACCCCGGGCTGGACTACATCAACGGCGCCTGGACTATCCCAGCCACGAAGTAGCTGCACAGCAGCCACACCAGCCACGCCAGCACTGTCGAGGTCACGGACCTAACTGCAAATGTGCTATCGCATACGACATCACAATTGAAGGGGCACCCCTCAACACCTTCGTAATCCAGCAGGCTCCCAGCGCAATGCGCGCGGCCGGCCAGGCTTCCGCTTGGAACACGATGCGAGTCGACGGGCAGGGAATATGCTCGGGGTTTCGGGACGATATCGCTGAAGTTGGCCATACCCACGGCGTGATGTCGCCAGACATCGCAGTATCGCTCCGAACTGCGGTCCGGCACCGCTTCGGTGTCAGCCGGGGAGAGATTACGGGGATGTCGGTGACGGCGCGTCGAGGTGTGCGAGGGCCTTTGCGCCGCGCGAGAGCTGAGCCACGCAGGGCCAGTCGGCTTCTGGCCACGGTGGTTTCGGTGGCCGGTCTCGCGGCTGCGGCGTGCGGTGCCCAAACCTCCGGCGGTGACCACCGAACCGGCCGCCCGAGTAGCGCGGTGATCCTCAATACGACGACCGTCGGAGACCTCGTCGCGGCCTTCACCGATGCGGGGCTCGCGGTGCCGAACGCCCACGATGTGGGGCCGCAGAAATGTCCGCAGATCGGCTGTATTGACGCGGTGGACACCGACACCATTTCGATCATGAAGTTTCCGAGCACGGGCAAAGCAGAATTGTATGCGGCCTCGATTCCGCGCATGTTCCAAGTGGAGGACGTGGTGCTGGTGTTCTCGTCGGCGGTTTCCCCCGAGGCGAGGCGAGGCTACGAGCAGGTGGCGAAACACACTATCCGCTGAGCATGCGCCCGCCTCTCCTCTGTCTGGGTGGCTGCGGTTTGCCACGCGCCGCGCGGATCTCTATTCAGATTGCCATGATGACTGCATGGTCAAGCGTGATCGCGACGAGTTCGGCCGACCCCGAAGTGCGCGCCCGCGCGACTCCCTTGGCCGACCGCTTGCCCGCGGCAGTGAAGGCATCCCGCGTATCTCAGATGACCTCGAGCTGGCACCGGCCGAAACCCTCGCCCATGCCCAGGAGCTGCTCGACCGGGGCTTGGCGTTCAACGCGCACGAGGTGCTGGAGGCGGCGTGGAAAAACGGTCCTACCGACGAGCGGATGCTGTGGCAGGGCCTGGCACAACTCGCGGTGGGCATCACCCACGTCCAGCGCGGCAACGTCAAGGGTGCGATGAGTCTGCTGCGCAACGCGTCGACCCGCCTTTCTCATGACGATCGCCCGGCACCCTACGGCGTCGATGTCGCCGGTTTGGCGGACTTTGCCGATGGGCTGATCGACGACCTCGCGGCGGGTGTCGAGATCACGCCGGAGCGGCTGCGACCACGTCTGGTCGTCGTCGACCCCGGTGGCAGAAAAGTCTGAACCCCGTTGACGAGACACGGCGTGAGACGTAGGGCTGTAGGAGGGCTGCCGGATCCGACGTCAAGAGCCGAGGAGGCGATTTGCGGTGACGAATGACAAGGGGCCGCCCGACGCGAGATCAGGCACGTCCCATGATGTGGTTGTCATTGGAAGCGGTTTCGGTGGGAGCATTTCGGCCAACCGCCTCTCTCTTTCCGGCGTGAATGTGCTTGTGCTGGAACGGGGGCCGTGGCGCGACTCGTTGCCGGTGCGTTCGCTCGGAATCACCGAGCGCTCCCCGTTTCCATATGGTGGGCGGTTCGCGACCCATTTCGTCCGCAGCATCAACATAGGGCGAGGCAACACATCTGGATCCGTCGAGGGTGTTCAGCAGTTACGACCAATGCGAGAACAACTGCGAGCTCGCGGTTTTCAGTTGTTGCGGGGCCTCACCGCGACTGGCCGTCGAGGCGTATTGGTCAACAAGCACGGTATGTACGAACTGTTCAGCTATCCCGGAATTGACGCTCTTTGCGTCTCGGCCGTGGGCGGCGGTAGCCACGGCTGGTTGGGCCAGCTCGTCGAACCCTGCGATTTGTCGTACTGGGAGAACCGTCATCCCGAGTTAGGCACCGAACACGTTTCACGGTACTACGGGAAGATCAGGTCGGATCTAGGCGCGACGCGTCTGACACGTCAGCATTCTGTCCCGAATAGTGTATGGACCGAGCTGCCAGGATCGGCGGGCCAAAGATGTCAGCCTACGGATCCGCAGCCTGAATCTGCTTACCTATACCCGCAATTCGACACCGACGCGGGCCGATTGCAGGAGGACGGCGCAAGCGTACCCCGTCGGATCTGCGCGTTCGATGGGGACGGCTTTCTGGGGTCTAGAGCAGGGGCCAAATCATCGGTCGACTTCGCTTATCTTGCCCCTGCCTTGAACAACGGCGTGACGGTCCGCGCCTTATGCGAGGCCAGAAGAGTCGTGCGCGAGCCGGATTCCATGGGCGGTGGCTATGTGGTCCATTACCGGGACCTTCGCGGAAAAGTAGACGGTATAGCCCGAGCCAAACGCGTTGTCCTCGCCGCCGGCACGATGAATACGCTTCGGTTGCTGTTCGACGGCCAACGACGAAACGATTTGGCCGTCATGCCATCTTTGGGGAACACCTTCGGGGGCAACGGAGATGCGTTGGGCGTCTATTTCAAGAACTCCGCTGGCCCCTCGACGCTGCACGCACCGCCGTTTCTAGGCCACTTCAGGGTGGATGATGCTGAATCGCCCTTCTTCGGGTTGGCTGCGGGCTGCGGCCTAGAGACTCTGCCGCTGCCGAGCCGGGTGAAGCGCCGGCTGGAACGCGTGGTGTTAGTGCTCGCTATGGGCGCCGACTCGGGCAGGGGATCGGCGCACTTTGTGCGGGGTCGCCTAGAGATCGACTACGACAAAACAAATGAGCCGATCTTCGATCGGATAGCGGACGGCTTCGACGCGCTCGAGGCGGACACCGGGCTGCACGTGGCGGGGTGGCGGAAACCACTGTCAGTACACGCTTGGGGCGGCGCCTGCCTGGGCCCGGACCCCGAGCACGGCGTCGTCGATCACCGCGGCGAGGTGTACGGCAATCCCGGGCTCTTCATCGCCGACGCCGCCGCACTGCCCGCGGCCGTTGGCGCGCCGCCGTCATTGGCGATTGCCGCGTGGGCACACCACGTAGCGGACCGACTTGCCGAAAGATGCGTCGCGCCACCCGCCCCTGGTGGCAGTTAGCCCGGATTTTGCAATGGTTGGAACAGTCAAAACACGCGTGACGTGCATAACGTCGCCGGGCGCGTTAGCGGTTCAGGTGCTCGGCGGCAGCCAATCCTTTACACAAACGCTGGTGTAAATTGATGTGTATGCGGACGAACATCGACATCGACGACGACGTCTTGCGCGAGGCCCAGCGCCTGGTCGGGACGCGGACGAAGCGCGATACGGTGAACCTGGCGCTGCGTGAGCTCGTCGCCCGGCATCGCCAGATCGGCGTGCTTGACCTGCGCGGGAAGGTGCACTGGGACGGCGACCTGGCCGAGAGTCGTCGCGGCCGGTCGTGATCGTCGTCGACACCAGCGTCTGGATCGACGTCCTGAACGACACCCCTGCCCCGCGGGCCCAGCGTTGTGTGCAGTTGATTGAATCGGGACAACCCGTCGCACTCACCGACGTCATCCTGACCGAGGTTCTGCAGGGGCTGCGGTCGGATCGGGAGGCGGCACTGGTGGAGCGGCATCTGCGCGCCTTCCCGATCCTTCGCCTGGAGGATTTTGATGACTTCGTGCTCGCGGCCAGGCTGTATCGCGCGGCGCGGCGCGCTGGCGTGACCGTCCGTAAGACTCTCGACTGTTTGATCGCCGCTCCCTGCGTGCGTACCGGTGCGCCGCTGTTGCATGCCGACGAGGACTTCGATCGCCTCGCCACCTGCACTTCGCTACGGATCTGGACGGGCTGAGGGCAAGCGTGATGTTGTCGCAAAATACGAACGCCGGGTGGGAGTTCTGGTGTGCCACTTCGGCTGCCGTAAGTGGTTACTGCGCTGTGGATGTGGCACGGTTGGTCTGTACACCGGCGAGGTCGTCACCGACGTACTGGGTGAACAGGTCGGTGAGGGTGTGGACGACGGTCATCATCCACTGGGTCGGCGCCCAGACGCTGCCCGACGGCGCACCCTATGAGAACCACGGTGTGCACATCGTGCGGCTGCGCTGGGGAAAGGTGGTTGACATCGATGCCAACGAAGATTCCCAGCTCGTCGCCGAATCGCTGAAAACCGCTGCGGCCCACGGTATAAAAGAAGCGCTCGCCGAGCCGATCCTCAGCTGACCGACCCACCGCAGGAACCCACCAACGAGGAGCCCAACATGAGCTACATGGCCAGAGGGGGAAGCCGTGACGGTTCGCGTCGTGCCGCTGCCGCTGTCGATCAGCAATGCCTACCTGCTGCTCGGTGACCGGCCTGTCCTGGTTGATGCCGGCAGGCCGGGTGAAGAGGAAAAGCTCCTCGCCTCGCTACGCCAGCACGGTATCGCGCCGTCTGATGTCAGCCTGGTGGTGCTGACGCATGGCCACACCGACCACGCGGGCAGTGTCAACGCCGTCGCTCGCGCCGGGGTGCCGATCGCCATCGGCGCAGACGACGCGGGCCTGCTGGAACGTGGCGCCAACGAGCAGTTACCGATTACCGGATTCGCCGGGCGGGTCTTGCGGCCCGTCATTACCCGCATGACGTTCGCCGGGGCGTCCCCGCAGGTCTTGGTTCGAGAGCCGTTGCGACTAGACCCCTACGGAATCGGTGCCGCGATGGTGCCGGTTCCCGGTCACACCGGCGGCTCCTGCGTCGTGCTGCTCGACGACGGCGACGCCGTCGTCGGTAACCTGGTCCGCGGAGGCTTCGCCTTCGCCCGGATTCGACCACACCACCCTGTGCGGCATTTTTTCGCCGAGGACGTCGCCGGTGTCCGTCGGGGACTTGATCTGGTGCTAGAACACGACCCACGCGAACTGTACGTCGGCCATGGTGGGCCGAATGTGCACGCGGCCGACGTCCGCCGTCGCCTCGATTCGATCGCCCCGCCCAACTGACCCTCATGTGCATCGAAAGCAACGGCGTCGACGATGCTTTCAACTGCTATAGCGCACTGCCGCCACACCGGTGATGCGCTCATAGAACTGCACAGTGCGCTCCAGGTCGTCGGTGATCATGCGCAGTGAGACAAGATTCACTAACGTCATCCTTTCCTCGAGTGCCCGTATATCGAGCCCGGGGCGGCGCCTGGCGTTTTCTGCCACGATAGGGTCAGCCGGGCCTGATGAGGACCAAAGGGAGTACCGGTTGAAATGAACGAGTTGAAGTTTCTGGAGTTGCACGGCGATCGGGTGGCCTACCGCGACGCCGGTGATGGGGAAGTGCTGCTGCTGATCCACGGCATGGCCGGGAGTTCGGCCACCTGGCGGTCCGTGCTACCGCAACTGTCGAAGAAATTCCGGGTGATCGCGCCGGACCTGCTGGGCCACGGCGAGTCGGCGAAACCCCGCAGTGACTACTCGTTGGGCGCGTTCGCGGTGTTGCTCCGCGATTTCCTCGACGAACTCGGCGTCAGCCAAGCCACCGTGGTCGGTCACTCGCTCGGTGGCGGTGTCGCCATGCAGTTCGTCTATCAGCATCCCGACTACGGCAAGCGGTTGGTGCTCATCAGCAGCGGCGGCCTCGGTCCCGATGTCGGACTGGTGCTGCGGCTGCTCTCGGCGCCCGGGGCGGAGCTGGTGTTGCCGATCATCGCGCCGAAGCCGGTGCTCACCGTCGGCAACAAGCTCAGGTCATGGTTGAGAGGCGCTGGCATTCATTCGCCGCGCGGCGCCGAGACGTGGAGCGCCTACTCATCGCTGTCGGATCGGCAGACGCGGCAGTCGTTCCTGCGGACGCTGCGATCCGTGGTCGATTACCGCGGGCAGGCGGTCAGCGCGCTGAACAGGCTGCAGGTGCGCGCCGACCTACCGGTCATGGCGATCTGGGGCGATCGGGACAACATCATTCCCGTCGAGCATGCGTACGCCGTGCACAACGCGCGCACAGACACAAGACTCGAGGTGCTGTCCGACGTCGGTCACTACCCGCAGGTCGAGGCGCCCACCGAGGTGGTCGAGCTGATCGAGGACTTCATCGCGTCCAGCGACCGTCGCGACGTGGACAGTCCACAACCGAGCTCCTAATCCGCGCCAAGCCCAGCGACCGGCCTGGCAGAGTGAGCCGCCGGAGCGCCGGATGGCGAACGTCGACGACGTGGCACAGCGCGGCTTGCCATGATGGGCGCATGGCCGAGCGTGATCGGGACGAATCAGGCCGACCCCGAAGTGCCCGCCCGCGTGATTCTTTGGGCCGGCCGCTGCCCTATGGCACTGAGGGTGTTGCACGGATCCCCGATGACCTCGAGCTGGCACCGGCCGAAACCCTGGCCTATGCCCAGGAT
>JAFAID010000119.1 GCA_019236925.1 Mycobacterium sp.
GCGATGAAGCCGTCCGGCGGCAGCGGCGACATTCCGGCTTCGGCGCGGCTCCAACGCTCAAGCCAGGTCAAGGGACAGTCGAGATGCGCTGTCGTGATCGCGATTCCCCACAGCACCGCCGGCACGTGCAGCCAGATCGTGCGGCGCCAGCGCAATGCGGCGAAGCCGCCGACGATCAGGTAGCAAAGAAAAGCGAAGTGCGCGACGACCGCGAGCGCGACGATGAGGTGATACATCGCTAGCCGCCGCAACAGCGTGATACGTGTGCACCGCTTTTCGCGTCGCTCATAGCCGTCTGCCAGGTGGTTTGCCGTACCGAATAGACCACCATGCTAGCCGTCGCCGCGACCGGGCAGTGCGCGCCGCGAAAGCGCTCGGCACGGTAGATTGGCAGCCACCAACCTGGCCAGGAGCGAATTTCATGACAACACCAGACTTCGACCCCAACTCGCCCCAGTACGGGTATCCGCCCGCCGACTCGCCGCGATGGTCACACGCCCAACCCGGCGGCGTCGGCGTGCGATTTTTTGCCCGGGTGATTGACGGCATCCTGGTGAATCTCGCGGCGCTCGGGCTGTCAGTTGTCCTATTCGACTGGGATTACTGGTGGATGGTGACCGGCCTTTTCTCGGGCGTGCTGATGTTCGGCTACTTTGTGCTCCTCGAAGTCAATTACGGCGCCAGCCTGGGCAAGAAGCTGCTCGGCTTGACTGTGCACGGCCCCGCCGGGGCACCAAAGCCGAATTTCAAACAATCGGCCATCCGCAACTCGTTCACCCTGCTGGCGGTGGTGCCCTACAACATCGGCCATCTACTGGCATTCATCGCCTACATCGTTATCGCGGTGACGATCAACGCCAGCCCCACCAAGCAGGGCAAGCACGACGAGTTGGCGGGCGGCACCCAGGTGGTCAAGCGCTGACCGCCTTTACTTGGGGCGTTGCTCGGCCAGATACGTCAGAAATCTCTCGACGATGCCGTCGACGCTCGATTCGACGTCGAGGGCTATCCCGTGCTCGTCGGGCGCGAGCGGTTCCAGGGTGTCGAACTGTGATTTCAGCAATGCCGGCGGCATGAAGTGGCCGGGCCGGCCGGCTTGGCGGCGAGCGATCAGCTCCGGTGAACCGGTCAAGTGCAAGAACTCGATACCCGGACAACGCGAGCGCAATCGATCGCGGTATATGTGCTTGAGTGCCGAGCAGCTCATCACACCGCCGTCTTTGTGATCGGCCAGCCACTGGCCGACCGCGTCCAGCCAGGGGTAGCGGTCATCGTCGGTGAGCGGTTGACCCGCGGCCATTTTGGCGATGTTGGCTGGCGGGTGAAAGGCGTCAGCGTCGGCAAACGGCACCCCGAGGCGCTGTGCTAGTGCTGCACCCACCGTCGACTTGCCCGACCCAGAGACACCCATGACCACGATCGGCGCTCTTGGCGGTTTTTCAGCGCAGATTTCGGTTCCACTCCAGCCAGCCCACGCCGCTGCGCCCGTCGGCTGTACTGACAGTGGCCCACACGCGGGGAAATTGGCTGGCCCGCCCGTCGCGGGCGACCAGGCGTAGCGGTGCGTGTCCGCGGACGTCAACCGTCGCCGTGAAACCGCCGGGATCGACCGCCAGCGTTGCGGTTTCCGGTAATCCGTCGGCGTCGAATGTTTGGTGAGCGGCGATGGTTTCCAATTCGGTGAGCGTGCCGCCGCGGTCCTGGACATAGCCGATGCCAACCGGCGGGACGCCCGGAATTCGTATGTCCACAGCGTGGATGTGTGTTCCATCGTCGAGGTGCAGCGCGCTCCAGAGCCAGTCCATGCTCCACCAATCCCGCACCCCCCACGAGTGGTCGCGCTGGCCGGGAGCCGAGTCGACGGTGTAACGATGCCGGTCGACGGTGACTGTTCCTGAGACGGTGCAAGGTATTTCGTAGCGTGTGGTCAGCCGGTACTTGTACGGCGTGCCGTCGGTGCTCCACACCAAATCAAGCGCCACCTCGACCGGCGCTCCGCGTTCTCCCCGCAACAGCGCGGCCGGGTCCGGGTAGGACTCGCCGTGCCCGCGCAGGCCAATGCGATAGCTACGCAGTGGATCCCCGACCGAGTGCGTGAAATCGACTGCGCCCGTTTGCAGCACCCACGGATCGCCGGGCAGCGGGACCTCGAAGTCGACGACTGCGACCGTGGGCAGGTTCGGACCGCACAGCAGGGCGTGCAGCCATGCCGTCTTCTGATTAGGGATCAGGCCGATGCGCACCCAGCCACCGAATCCGCTTGCTGCATCGGCGAAGTCGGCATACCAGCTTTCGCTCCACAGCGGCTCGCCGGTGGCAGTGTGGGCCGACTCGTCGTCGTCTGACGGCCGCAGCGGCTCGGCGGAAGTCGGGGCGGCCAGTATCGCCAGCGCGTCAACGTCGAGCACATGCTCACAATGTCGTTGCAGCATCGTCATGAACATGGCGTCGCCGCGTTCGGTGCGCTCGACCAGCATCGACGACACGATAGCCATCATCACGCCGAAGAAGCTCTGCCGGCGCACTCCGTCGCGGACGTCGGCGAGGGTGATCGGCGCGTCCGGGCCAAGGGCACCGTGATAGGCCCGCAGCAGCGCGTCGTAATGCGTGCGCCGCTCCGCCACCTGCAGCGCGCAGCCGAGAAAGTAGGCCAGGTCGGTCATCGCCGGGCCCCAGGTGACCGTCTGCCAATCGACCACCGTCAGCGGGCGATCGGCGCCGACGGCACCGAACAGCATGTTGTCCAACCGATAGTCGCCGTGCACCAGACCCTGGATGCGGCCCTCGGCGGCCTCGCCGGCCAGGTAGGCGTCGAACCCGCCGACCAGCCGTTCGCACAGCATGCGGTGTTGCGGTGCGATCCGGACGCCGTAGCGATCGACGAAGCCGGCGTACAGCGCCGTGATCAAACCCTGGTTGAGCGGCGTGTCACGGTGCAGCCACGGCGCGTTGGCGAGTGTGGTGTCGCCGAGCAGCGGGCCCTGTAGCCGGGCCAACTCGGTGACCGCGAGCTCGGCCTGTGCGACTGTGGCGCCGTGGATTTCATCACCGACGACCGCCGGGTCGGCGTCGCCGAGCAGTACATCGAAGATGCCTGCCGACGCGTCGAAAGCGGTGTGATAACACGGCGCAACCGGTCCGTGCAGGCGCGGGGCGAGATCCCGGTAGAAGCAGACTTCACGTTCGTAAAGGCCCAGACTTCCGCCAGTCTGCCGACTCATCGGGTCGGTGGCCGCGACCTTGAGCACCACGGAGTCCGGTCTGTTGCTGCCAGGCCCGCCGTCGGCATAGTTCAGCCGAACCCGGTAGCACTCGCTCATCTGACCGGTGCCGATCCGCTCGACGCTGAAATCAGCGACGTCTCCGGCGCCGATGGCTGCCGTCAGCCAGGGTGCGGTGAGGTCACCGGGGGTTTCGACGACGTTGTCGGAGTGCGCTTTCATGGCTCGTCCACGAAACCACATCCGCCGTCATCGCGCCAGAGTGAAACCCTGCCAGGCCATCCGCCGCTCGGGGTGCGGGTCGAATTCGACCCGCGACTTGCGGTCGAACACCATGACCGCGCGGTCGGTGTCGGTATAAGCCGGCCAATCATCGCCGGGCACCCCGGTACGGCTGAATGTGCGCCAGCGCCTTTGGACTTCGTTGGTGACCCGCAAAGCGGATCGCCGATCGGCGGCCGCGGTCAGCATCGCGCCGAACCGGGTGCGGTAGATCCCGAAGACCGCGAGCAGTTCGGTGGCGTGCGTGGCGCCCAGCCCCGACCAGCGCAATACCCGCGGTGCGTAGTCGTAGCGATACAGGTAGGCGGGCGCGTGCCTGCCATGGGCTTCGGCGATATCCCAGGCCGCCGAGCCGAAGGCGAAGTCGCCGCCCAGACGCACACAGGCGGCCCGCTCGGGATAATCCGGGTAGGCGGCGGTAATGCGTTCCCGCGCAGCAGGTTCCACCTCGGCAAGCAGCGCTTCGACCATCGGCTCGGTGGTCGGCAGCAGCGGCAAAAAGCGAGTGAATAGCCGGCCCTCTTCGGCATTGGTACCCACGATCAGCGGCACCCGGTGCGCTTTGCCGCAACGCATCGCCTCGACGGGGTCCAGGGGCAGAACGTCATCACCGTAAACCGGGCCGATCGGGAAGGCTCCCAGCATGTCTCGCACACCCTCGTCGATCAGGCGATTTTGCGTCGCCACCAATTCGGCGGGAGAGGCCTGGATCAGCGCATGGGCGGCATCCTGCCTGCGGACACCCAGCAGCGTCGCAAATCGTCCGGCGAACTCTGCTGCCATTTCGCGCGAACGCACCATGCCGCTCGCCGGGCTTTCCGAAATCGCCTGGGCGAAAAGACCTTCAGCCTCCGGCACCCCCAACAACGTGGCGACTGCATGCGCGCCGGCGCTTTCGCCGAACACCGTGACGGTTTCCGGATCACCGCCGAATGCCGCAATGTTCTCCTGGACCCAGCGCAACGCCAACACCAGATCACGCAGGAACAGATTGCTCTCGAGGGGGATGTCCGTCGTCGACAGTGACGATAAATCCACACAACCCAGCGCGCCGAGCCGGTAGTTGACCGACACATAGACACACCCACGTCGGGCCAGGCCGACGCCGTCGTATACCGGAGTGGCCGAGTTGCCCATGATGTATCCGCCACCGTGCACGAACACCATGACCGGCAGCGATTTGCTTTCCGGCGCTTCTGGTGTGACCACATTGAGGGTGAGGCAGTCCTCGCCCATCGGTTGGTACTTGCCGACGCCCACCATCGTGTAGCGCCGCTCCTGCGGCGCGCACCTGGTGAAGCCGTGGCAATAACGCACACCTCGCCACGGTTGGGCCGGCTGCGGAGCCCGAAATCGCAGCGCACCAACCGGCGGCCGGGCGTACGGGATGGATCGCCAGCGGTGCACGCCGTCGCGGGTAAAACCTTCGACGGTCCCGGCGGCCGTGGTCACGCGGACCGTGTGTTCGTGCATTAACTGACGGTAGCGAACCTCAGGGGACCACGCTCGGCATGTCGACTTCGAGTACCTGAATTTCGCCGCTATCGCCGTCGACCTCCACGAGCGCGCCCGACGGCAAACGGCGGGTAGCGTCCTGAACATCCACCACACACGGGATATCGAACTCGCGCGCGACCACGGCGGCGTGCGACATCGGACCGCCGAGTTCGGTGACCACCGCGGCAGCGTAGGAGAAGGCGGCGGTGTAGCCGACGTCGGTGACCTGGGCGACCAGCACCTCGCCGGGTTCCAGGTCGTCGATCGATTCCGGCCTGACGATCCGCACCCGGCCGCGAGCTCGGCCACCACCGACACCGACGCCGTTCAGGGTCGCTCCCGGGGCGAAAACGGTCGCCAGGGCGGCAGCGGCTTGCCAGCTGCCACTGAAGGCTGCTGGTGGGGCGAAGCCGGCGAGCCGTTGTTGTTCTGCTCGGCGGCGCGCGACCAGGCCCGAAGCGTCGGCAGGCAGCGCATCGAGCTCGTCCACCAGTAGGTAGAACACGTCGTCGACGGCTGCAATCACACCGGAGTCTACGAGCCTGCGTCCCAATTCACGAAGTAGTTTGCGCAGCAACCAGATTGCCCGAACCATACGATCGCGACGGACTTCGCGGTCGCGGAGCTGATGAGCGGCAAGGCGCGCAACGGGCCGCGCTTGCAGCGGAATTGACTGACGACGCGTCTTCGGCCGGGTGGGAACGTTCAGCGATTTGGCCACCATGCGGATCAGCATCTCGGGATCGTCGGCGTAGCTGGCGGACCGCATCTCGACCTCGGCGGGGCCGCGGTGCCCGATCACCTTCAGTTCGGCAAGCACCGCCGCGTGGAAGTGCGGGGCCTTGGCTGCCAACTCGTCGAGATGGTCGCCGGGGCCGGCCAGAATCCGAATCACGTCGGGGTCGCGCTGCGCTGCGTCCGCCAGTCGATACACACTGCTCAACGGCTGCGCGCTGGCCAGCTCCTGCCCCACCGGTAGCACCATGTCACGTCCGCTCAAGCCGCGAAGGACCACGCTGAGAGCAGCGAACGCCATGAACGACCCTGATGCCAGAACCCAACCGTGTACCACGTCGTCGCGCGCCAGCAGGATCAGACTCTGCACCCGCGCGTCGGAAAGCAGCGAAAGATCGCCTGCTGCGAGTTCTTCCAGGCGATCGACGTCGTCGACGAAGTCCCGTGTGTCGTGAGCGGCGCCGGTGGTCAGACCCGCCAGGTTCGCCCCGAACACCCCCAGGTTGCGAATCGTGCGCAGCGGCCCCACGGCCGGGCCGGATTCGCGCGGCAGCGGTTGCTCCCCGTAGATCGGCATGCTGGCCACGCTCTGGCCGAAGAAGTGGCTCTGGCGAATCACCGTGGCGGGTTTGACGAACGGCACGGTTTCGGCCATGAAGTGCGCGGTTGTGATGGCACCGTACAGGCGGTGCGCGAAGACACCGATGGTTCGGGTGGCCATTTCGCGCTGGATCAAACCGCCGGGCCGCAACCGTCTGGCGATGATCGCGCCGCCGGCGCGCAGTCCATGCACAGTCACCGACGCCGACGACGGTGAGAACGGTCCGGGCAGCGCCTCCGACAGATTGGTGGCGAGGTAGGTCGGGAAGCGCGGGTCGATCGGCGTATCGAACTCGCCATTGGCGCCGTCCGGACCGGCCAACACCGGAGCAACTCCGTCGGCGGCCGGCGCGTCAACCGATGGGATGTCTTGGGCATGGGTCAGTCGCCAGGGCAGCGATATCACCCGCTTACCCAAGCTGATTCGTCCGCGCACCGCCAATGCGATGTCGTCGACACACTCCCCCGCGCTCCAAGCCGGTGTGAAATTCCATTTGTCCTGCAGCAGCCCAGTATCCATCGATGGGGCACTCAGCAGACGATCGAGTTCGGGCGAACTCAGCAGCCGCTTACCCGTCCGCACCATTGGCCGGCCGAGCAGACCGGCGATCTCACGCAGCGTCGGCTCCCCTTGCGCGGCAAGGTTCACCGGTCCACTGCCGATGCCGGCATCGAGGATCGCCTGGATGAAAACCCGATGCACGTCGTCGCTGTGCACGACCTGAACCGTGCGACGGATGTCAGGAAACACCGGAGCCGCCAACACCCGGCGCACCCAGTTGTCCACGCCTCTGCCGAGGATGGCCGCCGAGCGGATCGCTACCCATTCTGCACTGGAGTCGGCCAGCATCTTCTCGACGTGAGCTTTTTCCAGCCCCTCCGCCGAAACCGGTTTCAGAAGATCGGCTTCGGACAGCGGCGGTATGTCGCGTTGTGCTACCCCGTAGACATGCGCCGACGAGGCGAACACGATGCGTCGGGTACCGGTTTGGGCCATGGCGTCAAGGACATTGGCGGTCCCGCCGATGTTTATCTCGCGATCGACTGCCCAGGCGCAGTGCGCGACGACGTCCGCGCCCGCGACCGCACGCCGCACCCCGGCTGCATCACGAATATCACCATGCACGAAGTCAGCTGCGCTCGACCAGCTTTCGGGTCGATGACGGGCCAGACCGACGACGTCGTGGCCCCGGCTGAGCAGTCGGGCGACAACGCCGCGACCGATCACTCCGCTCGCCCCGGTGACGGCGACTCTCACTGGCTGATCCCAGACCTCAGCCGGCTACTCGTCGTCGTCGAGGAATGCAGCATTGACTAGATCGTCGAGATTCATTGCAGCAAAATCTTTTTCGTTCGACTCGGCCTCATCGGCTCCTTCGGCCTCGTTCGCCAGACCGAGCAGCAGGTCCAACACTCCGGCCTGGCGAAGGCGTTTGACCGGAATCGACGCCACAACACGCTGGATTTCCGCCTCACCGGGCGCAGCTTGCAGCGTCGACTCGGTCGAGGCGCCGACAAGCTCTTGACGGAAGTAACCGGCCAACGCTGCGGAGTTCGGGTAGTCGAAAATAAGGGTGGGTGAAAGTGCCAGCCCGGTAGCGGCTTTGAGCCGGTTGCGCATCTCGACCGCGGTCAGCGAGTCAAAACCCAACTCCTGGAACGCCTTGTCCGGATCGATGGCCTCCGGGGTGCTGCTGCCCAGCACGGTCGCGATATGCGAACGCACCAAATCCAGCAGCACCGCATGCTGCTCATCCTCGGGCAGCCCCTCCAGACGTTGCAGCAGCGCGGACTTCGACTTGGCGGCGGCCAGCGAATCATCGACCTGACGCCTCGCTCGCGCGTTGATCAGATCGACGAACATCGGCGGCAACGTGCCCGCGTCGTACTTGGCCCGCAGCGCCGTCGTGTCGATGCGGGCCGGTAGCAGGAACGGCTCGTCGACCACCATCGCGGTGTCAAGCAATTGCAGTGCTTCGCCTGAGGACATGGCAACAATGCCGTCACGGGCGAACCGCGCAAAATCGACAGACGCCAGCCCGCCGGTCATATTGCTGGTTTGGTCCCACAGGCCCCAGCCCAGCGAGATCGCCGGCAGACCATGCGCACGCCGATGCGCCGCCAACCCATCCAAAAACGAGTTGGCCGCCGCATAGTTAGCCTGACCCGACGACCCCACCAACCCCGCCATCGACGAAAACAGCACAAACGCCGAAATCGGCGTATCGCGGGTCAGCTCATGCAAATTCCAGGCCGCATCGACCTTGGCCCGCAACACCGCATCCACCCGCTCCGGCGTCAACGACGTCACCACCGCATCGTCGAGAACACCCGCAGTATGGATCACCGCCGACAGCGGGTGTTGCGCCGGAATATCGGCCAGCACCTTGGCCAACGCCTCACGATCAGCGGCATCACAGGCCACCACCGACACCGCCGCGCCGTCGGCCTTCAACTCAGCGGCCAGTTCCGCGGCGCCCGGCGCATCCGGACCACGCCGACCAATCAACAACAGGTTGCGAACACCGTGATTGGCCACCACATGCCGGGCCAACGTCGACCCCGCCATCCCAGTACCACCGGTGATCACCACCATTCCCGCCGCCCACGCATCCGGCATCGTCAGTACCACCTTGCCGGTGTGACGCGCCTGACTCAGATACCGCAACGCCGCCGGCGCCCGACGCACGTCGAAAGCGGTGAACGGCAACGGCCGAAGCACAGAGTCATCAAACAACCGGGCCAGCTCAGTGAGCATCCGCTGGATCTGGTCCGCCCCGGCTTCGAAGAGGTCGAAAGCACGGTAGCGCACAGCCGGATGTTCTTGGGCGATCACACCAGGGTCGCGGATGTCGGTCTTGCCCATCTCCAGGAACACCCCACCAGGCGCCACCAGACGCAATGAGGCATCCACGAAATCACCGGCCAACGAGTCCAGCACCACATCCATGCCCCGGCCACCGGTCACCGCGCGGAACGTGTCCTCGAACTCCAGGGTGCGCGAATCCGAAATGTGATCGTCGTCAAAGCCCATGGACCGCAACGTGTCCCACTTGCCACGACTCGCGGTAGCGAACACCTCGGCGCCGAAATGCCGCGCCAACTGGATCGCGGCCATCCCCACACCGCCGGCGCCCGCATGCACCAGCACCCGCTGGCCCGGCTTCACATCAGCCAACGTCGTCAGCGCGTAGTACGCCGTGGCGAACACCACCGGCGCCGTCGCGGCTTCCTGATACGACCATCCCGTCGGGATCTCCATCAGCAGGCGTGCGTCGGTGACCGCCAGGCTGCCGGTGCCTTCCGGGAACAGCCCCGTGACCCGGTCGCCAACAGCGAAACGACCACCGTTCGAGGCGGTTTCGACCACGATCCCGGCGGCCTCCACGCCCATCACCGCATCGTCGTCGGGATATAGCCCGAGAGCGATCATGACGTCGCGGAAGTTGGCTGCCATCGCGCGAGCCGCGATCCGGACCTGGCCAGGCTGCAACGGCGCGTCCGCGTTCGGGATCGGCTCCAGCAGCAGATTCTCGAACGTGCCCTTGCTGGACATGCCGATCCGCCATGGCCCGTCACCCGGCGGCACCAGCAGGGCGTCAACCGCCCGACTGCCGTGCACCCGCGCGATGTGAACCGCCCCGCCCCGCACCAGCACCTGCGGCTCACCGGCCGCCAGCACCGAGGCTGTCGTCGTATCATCAAGGCGCGCATCGGAATCCACCAACACAATCCGGCCCGGATGCTCGGTCTGCGCCGAACGCACCAAACCCCACACCGCAGCACC
>JAFAID010000415.1 GCA_019236925.1 Mycobacterium sp.
TGCGCATCTTCCCGGCGACCCACTATGTGGCCGGTCCCGAGCGGATGGCCCACGCGATCTCCACAATCGAGGACGAACTTGCTGAGCGGCTCGCCGAACTGGAGGGCCAGGGCAAGCTGCTGGAGGCGCAACGGCTGCGGATGCGCAGCAACTACGACATCGAGATGATGCGTCAAGTCGGGTTCTGCTCCGGCATCGAGAACTACTCGCGGCACATCGACGGCCGCGGGCCCGGTTCGCCCCCGGCGACGCTGCTCGACTACTTCCCGGAGGATTTCCTGCTTGTCATCGACGAGTCGCATGTGACCGTGCCGCAGATCGGCGGCATGTATGAGGGCGACATGTCGCGCAAGCGCAACCTCGTCGAATACGGATTCCGGCTACCGTCCGCATGCGATAACCGGCCGCTGACCTGGGAAGAGTTCGCCGACCGGATCGGTCAGACGGTGTACCTGTCGGCAACACCGGGCCCGTACGAGCTCAGCCAGTCCGGCGGAGAGTTCGTCGAGCAGGTGATCCGGCCTACCGGCCTGGTCGATCCGAAGATCGTCGTCAAGCCTACGAAGGGTCAGATCGACGACCTGATCGGTGAGATCCGCAAACGGACCGAGGCCGACGAGCGCGTGCTGGTGACGACGCTGACCAAGAAGATGGCCGAAGACCTCACCGATTACCTGCTGGAAATGGGCATCCGGGTGCGCTACCTGCACTCCGAGGTCGATACGTTGCGCCGGGTGGAGCTGCTGCGTCAGCTGCGGCTCGGTGACTACGACGTGCTGGTCGGCATCAACCTGCTCCGGGAGGGTTTGGACCTGCCCGAGGTGTCGCTGGTCTCGATCCTCGACGCCGACAAGGAAGGCTTCCTGCGGTCGTCGCGCAGCCTGATCCAGACCATCGGCCGCGCCGCTCGGAACGTGTCCGGCGAAGTGCACATGTACGCCGACACGATCACCGACTCGATGAAAGAGGCCATCGACGAGACCGAACGCCGCCGGGCCAAGCAGATTGCCTTCAACGAGGCCAACGGCATCGATCCGCAGCCGCTGCGCAAGAAGATCGCCGACATTCTCGACCAGGTCTACCGCGAAGCCGACGACACCGACGCCGTCGAAATCGGTGGGTCGGGACGCAACGCGTCGCGCGGCCGCCGGGCCCAGGGTGCGCCCGGGCGAGCGGTCAGCGCCGGGGTGTTCGAGGGGCGCGACACCGCAAGCATGCCGCGCGCCGAGTTGGCCGACCTGATCAAAGACCTCACCGAACAGATGATGGCCGCGGCGCGGGATCTGCAATTCGAGCTGGCCGCCCGGTTCCGTGACGAGATCGCCGACTTGAAGAAAGAGCTGCGCGGAATGGACGCCGCCGGTCTGAAGTGATCGGTTGCCAACGCGCCCGTGAGGTCGGCGCCTCGAGCTCAACCGCGGTTGAGCTCATACCGTGGTGCAGGTGACCGACGCGACCGGCCCGGAGACGATGCAGTGGGGGTCCCCCCAGCCGCGCAGCGGCGAGGGGGACGCGCAGCGCGATGAGGCGGGGGTCCCCCCAGCCGCCCAGCGGCGAGGGGGCGAGCCGGGCAATCAGATCCAGCCCACCGAAACCGCCGGCAGTTGGCGTGTGCTGCTCGGCCCCCGGTACGTGGGCACCTCGACGCTGCTCGCCGGCGGGGTGGCGCTGTACGCGATCAATGAATTCCTGACAATCAGCCTGCTGCCGAGCACCGTCGCAGAGATCGGCGGTGAACGGCTCTACGCGTGGGTGACAACCCTTTACCTGGTCGGGTCGGTGGTGGCAGCCACCACGGTCAGCGCGGCGCTGCTGCGAGCCGGGGCACGGGCGACATATCTGCTGGGATTAGCGGTCTTCGGGATCGGCAGCGTGGTGTGCGCGGCGGCGCCCAACATGGAGGTGCTGCTGGCCGGTCGTACCTTGCAAGGGGCGGCCGGCGGGCTGCTGGCCGGTTTGGGCTATGCGGTGATCCGCGCCGCCCTGCCGCAAGCGCTGTGGACCCGGGCTTCTGCCCTGGTATCGGCGATGTGGGGCGTCGCAACAGTTGTCGGGCCGGCGACGGGCGGCTTTTTCGCCCAATTCGGTTTGTGGCGTTGGGCGTTCGGTGCAGTGGCGATGCTGACCGCGGCGATGACCCCGCTGGTCCCGATGGTGCTGCCCGCCGGGCGTGCCGATCCAAGCGGTGCTGCGCCGGTGGTGAAAATCCCGATGTGGTCGCTGCTGCTGTTGGGGGCGGCCGCGCTGACGGTCAGCGTCGCGGAGGTCCCGCACAACAGCGTCGCGATGACAGCGTTGCTTGCGGCCAGCGTGGTCCTGGTCGCTGTGTTTGTTGTGGTCGATCGGCGGATGTCGGTCGCTGTGTTGCCTCCCAGCGCGTTTGGTCCCGGCCCGCTGAAGTGGATCTATCTGACGATGGCGCTGCTGATGGCGACGGCCCTGGTGGACATGTACGTGCCGTTGTTCGGGCAACGCCTGGCGCATCTGGTTCCGGTGGTAGCCGGTTTTCTGGGCGCGGCGCTGGCGGTCGGCTGGACCGTCAGCGAGATCGTCAGCGCATCGCTGAGCAGCAGGCGCGTCATAGCCCGCGTAGTAGCTGCCGCACCGCTGATCATGGCCGTGGGCCTTGCGTTAGGCGCGGCTACCCAGGTGGATAACGCGCCGGTGGGCGTTGTCGTCTTGTGGGCGCTGGCGTTGACGATCACCGGGACGGGCATCGGGGCGGCTTGGCCACACCTATCGGCGTGGGCGATGCAGTGCGTCGACGATGCGGAAGAAGGCGGGGCCGCCGCCGCGGCGATCAACACGGTGCAGCTGATCTCGGGAGCGTTCGGCGCCGGCGTGGCCGGCGTGCTCGTCAACAGCGCGCACGGCGGTGCGGTCATGGCCGCTCGTTGGCTGTTTGCGGTGTTCGCGGCGCTGAGCGCGGTGGGCGTGGTGGCGTCCTACCGCGCCAGCCGAGGACAGCGCTGAGATAAATCCCGCTGCTGGACAAAGATTTTCGAATGTATCGCGGCCTCAGTCCGCCTCGTCCTCACCCGGAAGTACCGCGGAGACGCCCTCGATTTCGGCGAGCACCTGCGCAACGTTTGCGATCCGGGCCCCCGACAACGTCATCGTCACCCCGACCTGATCGCGTTCGATGTCATGCGGGTCCGCGACGAGCTCGGTGAGCTGCCATTTCCGCTGCCCGCAGACGTGTAGCAGCTGTCGCAATACACCCTGTCCGGTTTCGTAGATGACGTGCAACCGGACAGCCCCACGCAGCCGCGCATTGAGCTGCCGCTCCACCACATTGAAAGCCAGCGCACTGATGAAGTGCAGGGCCACGACGGCCACGGCGAGCAACAGCAGGCCCGCGCCCGCCGCCATGCCGATCGCGGCCGATTCCCACACCGCCGCCGCCGTGGTGAGACCGTGTACCGCGCCGCGTCGGGTGATGATGATCCCGGCGCCCAAAAAGCCGATCCCGGAGACGATTTGGGCGGCGACCCGGGACGGGTCCAGCTCAACCGTCTGCGCCGACAAGACGTCGCCGAAGCCATACTTACTGATCAGCAGGATCAACGCCGACGAGGTGCCGACGATGGTCTGGGTCCGCAGTCCCGCGACTTTGCCCTGGATTGTGCGTTCTAGGCCGATGAGGGTGGTCAGCCCGAACGCGGCGAGGAGCTCGAAGAGGTGGCGGCTGCCCTGCGCGGCGCCACCGAACAGAGGGTCGGCTAGCCAGATCTGCATGTCCGCCAAGCTAGTCCACCCGCGGCCCGGCCGCGAAGGGGTGACTGCCCCGCGCGTCGGTCAGCGGACCGACTTGATGACCTGGGTGCGGTGGAATTGCCAGCGCTCGACGATGCGGAACCCGACCAGCTTTGGCGTCAAATATGCGGGTGCGCGTCCCAGCACCTTTCCCGGTGGCAATGATTTACCGCTTTGGTGCACGGGCAAAGCCGTGTCATGGGTGGAAATCGTCCATAGCGTGCTGCATTGGTACAGCCGACCTACCGCCAGCCATACCGCCACATGGCCGTCCCATAGGGTGCCACGCTCGGGCGCGCGCTGGCCACGGCCGACGTCGACCAATGGCCGGTAGGCCGCCGGGCGGGCCGCAAGAAGCGCGCGGATCGGACCAGGCAGCCAACTCACCGTGTTATCGACCAGTAGGCAGTCCCCGGGCGCGGCATGGGCGGTGATGACGTCGGCGACATCGCTGTAATCCCAGCCCTCTTTGGCGTACCGCTGCCGTTGTGACAGAAGGTAATTCGGAATGGCCGCTGCGACGAGTACGATCAGTACCATGGCGATCCATCGCGGCTTGCGCGCGACCGCCACGATGCAGACAGCCAGCACGACCGCCATCGCGGGTGTGGTGAAGAACAAATACCGCGGGTAGTAAAACGGTTCGAACGCCGAATAAATCAGGCTGATGGCAGTCGGCACCACCATCCATGCCGCGCAGATGATCAGCAGCCGCCGGGTATCGCCCGCCGACGCCCACCGACCCGTCAACCGAATCGTCAGCGCGGCAACGAAAATCAGCGCCACCACGATCGCGAACGGGACGCTGTTGTCGAAATATTGGTGTTGCACGATGTCGAGCACGGTGTGCCAATTGAGCCTTGAGATCCAGGCGACCGCAAAGCTCTGGCCATGCGTGAACAACATCAACGGTGTCATGGCGCCCAGCGCCACCGCTGACGTGATCGCCCACCACAGCACTACCGATTTCCGGCGCCGCCCGAGCAACGGTGTAACCACGGCGTAGGTCGGCACCAACAACACCAGGTAAATGTTCAGCAGGATCGACAGCAGCAGCGTCACTGCGTACAGCAGCCACAGCCACCACCTGTTACGTCGTATCGCGGTGACTAGCAGCACGGTCAACCAGATTGCGGCGACCGCGGTGAAGGCATAGGAGCGGGCTTCGACGCCGGCCCACGTCACCCGCGGCAAGATGGCGAAAACGACGCCCGCGCAGACCGCGATGGTCCGTGACGAGAACTGCTTGGCGAACACGACCACGCCGGCGGCCGCGGCTCCAATCGCCAGACAACTCGGGACCCGCGACCAGAACTCGGTCGCCGGGAAGACAGCGAACCAGCCGTGCATCAGCAGGTAGAACAAGCCGTGCACGGCGTCGATGTGGCCCAGCAACCGCCACAGGTCAGGCAACGAGCGGCTTGCCGAGGCGGAAATGGTCGCACTCTCGTCGAACCACAGCGACGGCCGACTCGCGACGACGCTGCTGATAAGGGCGGCTAGCAGCGCGACCGCAAGCGGGTCGAGCAGCCTGCCGCGACGTCGCGGACGCGAGTAGCTCGCGGCGACAGCCGTCTTGGGTGCGTCGATAGTCGGCGTAATCATGATATGTGTCACTGTAAAGGCTCTGTGGTGAACCTGATTACCCATCCGGCCTGGCCATAATCAATTCTGCTTCGCGTAACCGAGGTCGGCAAGCTAACTCATCGCAGCCTAACCCACTCGAATAGGCTGTACGCCAAAGGATTTACGCGGTATCAGATAATTGTTGGCGACGGTAACGGGTAAATTTCGGTCCCTGAGCGGCCCCGGGCCGCCCGGCAAGACGTGATCGCCACCGCGTCGGCGTGTCTCAAATCGGGCCATCTGGCTCAGGCAAAGCGATACTGTCTTGGGTTGGCGTAGCAACCGACAACTGGGAGGGTTAATGAGCGCCTATCGGACCGTGGTGGTAGGAACCGACGGGTCGGACTCGTCGCTGCGCGCGGTAGAGAAGGCAGGCACCATTGCCGGGGCGGACGCGAAGCTGATCGTCGCGACGGCGTATTTGCCCCAAGCGGAGGATCAGCGGGCCGCTGACGCCCTCAAGGACGAAAGCTACAAGGTGTCGGGTAGCGCCCCGATCTACGCGATCCTGCGCGAGGCCAAGGATCGGGCCATCGCCGCGGGCGCCACGAACGTCGAAGAGCGGTCGGTTGTCGGCGCCCCGGTTGACGCGCTGGTCGGACTGGCCGAGGACGTCGGTGCCGATCTGCTCGTCGTCGGCAACGTCGGGCTGAGCACGATCGCGGGCCGGCTCCTGGGGTCGGTGCCCGCCAATGTCTCGCGCCGGGCCAAGGTCGACGTGCTGATCGTGCACACCACCCCATAACCGCTCGTCAACCCGGTGATCGATACCGCTA
Organism: Mycobacterium sp.; assembly: GCA_019236925.1. Classification (GTDB taxonomy): domain Bacteria; phylum Actinomycetota; class Actinomycetes; order Mycobacteriales; family Mycobacteriaceae; genus Mycobacterium. The sequence goes on from JAFAID010000415.1 coordinate 6,159, forward strand.
AGTACGGGCCGTGGGCGCTGGTCGCGGGCGGTTCGGAGGGTGTCGGTGCCGAGTTTGCGCTGCTACTCGCCGAGGCGGGTCTCAACCTGGCGCTGGTTGCCCGCAAATCTGAGCCGTTGGACCAGACCGCCGAGCGCTGCCGCCGGCACGGTGGCGAGGTTCGCACCGTGCAGGCTGATCTGAGCGCTCCCGGCGCCTGCGCTCGCATCGCGGCGGCGACCTCCGGGCTTGAAGTGGGCCTGTTGATCCTGGTGGCGGGGGCGAATACGCACAGCCACGAGTTTCTCGACGGCGATCTGGCCGGGTTTCAGCACGTCATCGATCTCAACGTCTCGACACCGCTTGCGCTGGTGCACCACTACGGGCAGGCGATGCGCACCAGGCGGCGGGGCGGCATCGTGTTGCTCGGGTCGCTCGCCGGCTACCTGGGATCGGCTCGGCAAACCGTCTACGGCGGCGTCAAGGCGTTCACCAGGATCTTCGCCGAGGGGCTGTGGTTGGAGCTGCGCGACCACGGCGTCGACGTGCTGGAGGTGGTCCTCGGCGTCACCAGGACACCGGCGATGGAACGGGCCGGCTTGAACTTCGATGCGCCCGGGATCGTCGTCGCCGAGCCCGCCGATGTGGCGCGCGAGGGGTTGGAGTGGTTGGGCCGCGGGCCTGTGCATGTCGTCAGCGGCAACGACGAGATCGTGGCCATGCACAACGACTCCGATCGCGCCGGGGCCGTTCTCGCGGCCGATCGCACGATGCAGAGGCTGCTGCAAGCGGAGAGGAAGCGGGATGACGGTAGAGGAGCGACTCGCGGCGCTGGAACAACGGCTGCGCCGCGCTGAAGACGAGCTGGCCATCGCTCGCTTGATGGCGTCCTATGGACCGCTGGTAGACGCCGGGGATGCCGATGCGGTCGCTGGGTTGTGGGCAGAAGACGGCGAGTACGACGTCGACGGCTGGCACATGCGCAGCCGGGCCGACGTTGCCGCGATGGTGCGATCACCGGCCCACCAAGGGCTGATCAGCGGCGGTGCCGCGCACTTCCTGGGTCCGGTGCGGGTCGACGTCGACGGCGACGCGGCCGTGGCGGTGTGTGAGTCGATTGTGGTTCGGCACAACAAGGACGGCAGCGGCTACCGAGTGTGGCGAGCCGGCGCCAACCACGTCACGCTGCGGCGGACGGCGGCCGGATGGCAGATCGTCAAGCGCACCACCCGCGCACTGGACGGCTCGGCAGAGTCACGCGACCTGCTGGCGGCGGGCGCAAAATGACCCGCGAACTCGAGGGCAAAGTGGCGCTGATCACCGGCGCCGGAGCCGGTATCGGCGAAGCCATTGCGCGTCGGTTCGCCGAGGAGGGCGCCAGGGTCGTAGTGGCCGAACGCGATGAGCGCACCGGCCGCGATGTCGCGCAAGCCATCGGCGGATCGTTCGCCCACTGCGACGTCGCGGTGCGCGATCAAGTCGAAAACGCCGTCGCGCAAGCGGTTTCGGTATACGGCTCGATCGACGTCGTGGTCAACAACGCCTGGGGCGGCGGTTCGATCGGCCGAGTGGAGAACAAGACCGATCAGCAGCTCAGCGACGGTATCGCGGTTGCCTACTATGGGCCGTTCTGGGCCATGCGGGCCGCGCTACCGCAGATGCGCGCGCGTGGGTCGGGACGGGTGATCAACGTCTGCAGCCTCAACGGGGTCAACGCGCACATGGGCACCCTGGAGTACAACGCGGCCAAGGAGGCGTTGCGCGCCTTGACGCGGACTGCCGCCCGGGAGTGGGCCCCGTTCGGTGTGACGGTCAATGCCATCTGCCCGGCGGCCAAAAGCGTGGCATTCATGCGCGCACTCGGCGACAACCCGGGGATCGCAACCTTCGCCGACGCGATGAATCCGATGGGCCGGATCGGAGATCCGTACCTCGACATCGCCCCGGTTGCGCTGTTCCTGGCCGGCGAGGGCAGCCGCTATCTCACCGGCAATACCCTGTTCGTCGATGGCGGCAGCCACATCAACGGGGTGGCCTGGACGCCCGATCTCGACGCCGCGCCGTGATCGGCGCCCGTCACGCGCTGGCGAGGTCGTGCCGCGCCAGCCGGAATGTGCGGCTCAGCCGGGCCGGTCTCGTCGTCAGCGTCACCTCGACGGCTCCACCGGACGTGACGACGTAGCGTTCCTCGACGTCTGGGCCGTCATCGCTTCGCCGCACCGGCCGGCGCTGCAGGTCCTCGTCGTCGTCGAGATCCGGATCGAACGGGAAAAAGACCGGGTCATACGGCGTCACGTCGCCATCGGGGCAGCCGTCGCGCAGCCGACTGCATTCCACGAAGCGGAAATGTCCGATATTGTGCGCCGCACGGTAGGTCCGGGTGACGACGAACGGCGGCTGACCCGCGGTGGGCAGTTGCGCACCTTTGGGCACGATCGGGTCGAAGCAGACATCTTCACCGGCGAGCGCTTCGCGAAAGACCCCGAAGTGTCGTGAAAGCCGTTCGGACAGCGAAAATCCCGCTTCCTTGTCGAGGAAGACCGCCAGCCCGATCGCCGTCGCCGCGAACGGGTGCAGTGAACGTTTGACGCGTTTCTCGTCGAACACGGTGCGCAGCATCCGGGCGACAAGCGGGAAACTCCCGGCTCCGCCCACCACATAGATGCCGGCCACCTCGGACCAGTCGATGTCATTGCCGCCATTGCCGTCCGGGCCGTGCAGCACGCGGGACAGGACTGCAACGGTCTTGTCGACGAGCGGCCCGCAGGCGGCGTAGACGTCATCGATCGGGCAGGCAAACGGCGGCTTGCCGACCGCCGACAGATCCACCAAGAACCGGCGCGTGTTGGGGCTGACGGCTTCCTTGCAGACCGCGCACTCCTCGAGCAGCAGATCGAGGGTGCCCGCGTCGAGCTTGCCGAGCTTCGCGCTTTTGCGAACGAGCTTGAAGATCGTCTCGTCGAAATCGTCGCCGCCGAGTCGCTGGATGCCCTCGCTGATGATGACCTCGTTCAACCGTCCCGTCATCTTCAGCAACGAGGCATCGAATGTCCCGCCGCCCAGGTCGTAGATGAGCACGTGCTCACGCTTGGCGGTAATCGTCGAGCGGTATCGGTGTGCGTATTCGAAGCCCGCCGCGGACGGCTCGTTGAGCAGCGCGATCACCTCGAAGCCGGCCTGTGTGAAGGCGTCCAGCGTCAGGAAGCGCTGGGCGCTGGAGGCGTTGGCCGGCACGCTGATCGCTGCTTCGACGCGTTCACCCGCCGCCAGCTCGGCGTTCGAACGCGTCCGCAGGTCGCTCTTGAGTTGGGCGAGAAAGCCCGTGAGCAGATCGGCCAACCGATAGCGGTGGCCCGCCAGGTCCACGGTTGTCCGCGGCCCGGCGTCGCCGAGCAAACGCTTGAACGACCGCAACACCGACCAGCCCGGGTCGTGACGGACGGCGGCCGCCTCCAAGCCGAAGCGCAATTCGCCGGCGTCGCCGGCGGCGATCAGCGACGGCCACGTGTCGACCCCGTCGAACGACACGACGGGATAGTTCCCCCGGTCGACGACTGCCGCGACTGTATGGGTTGTGCCGAAGTCGATCCCGACCCTCATCGCGGTAAGCTTAGGCGCTGCACCGCGTTTCGCGACCGCTATTCACCAACATGTTCGCGCCAATCCCAGAGCCTTTTCCGCGGCTCTGGGGCCAACAAGGGGACAAGGCACCAGCCGGTTTCAGGCGACGGACGATTCAGATATCCACCCACACGCCGATCTGCGACCCGATGAGGGTTACTTCTCCGCCGGCGCTTGCACTGCTTTGCGGCAGCACGGGTGTTTGCTCGTAGGGTTTGCCATCTGCGTTGATGAAGAAGAGGCGCTTGCCTGGCAGGTTCTGGTAGATGACTGCGAAGGAGGAGCCGCCGTAGTTGAACATCCCCATCTCTTCGCCCTTGGTGACGGTCGCGCCTTTTTTCATTTTCGGGTCGAAGGTGATGGTGGAGATCTCGCTCATACCGAGCGGTATGCAGCAGACGTGCCCGTAGTCCTCGGTCTTGAACACGATCACTCCACGTGCGTTCACCTCTGCGAGGTAAGGGAGAGAGGCAGTGGTGGCACCGGCGAAATCGGGGATCACGAGTTTGTTGAAAAATGCTCCGGGGATCGCCAACGGGTCGAACAGTACCTCCCCGTTGGCGGGGCACCACCATCTATGGAAGTTGTAGGGGTTCAAGTACGTCTGGAAGACATAGCCGCCGTCGAAGAGGTCGACAAGTTTGTATTTGTCGATGACGGCTTGCTGCTTCGGGACGGGCGAACTGAGAATGTCGGCTATCGAGTACCTCATATCTTTGAACCAGAAGACGTCTCGTTTGGAGGCGTGTGGTTGCCACCGGAAGAGGGACCCGTCGTTCGGAGAGTTGACGATCCGGTTGGTTTTTGGGTGCGCGACGGGTCGTTCTTTCTTTGGGTGCTCGAATTGTCTTGTGAAGAAGGAGTTCCAGGATTTCCAGAAGGGGAGGTCGGGGGAGTCCTTCTTCCAGATGTCGAGGTCGTATCGTTTTTTAGCCGCTAGGGAGAGCCATTGTTCTCCATCGATACGGAATCCAGTGTTCGACTCGGGGGTGTCTAGAAACCTGTGCCAGTCGTTGAGGATGGCGGACATCTTCTCGTTGAACATCGCAAGTCGGAACAAGGTCGCGCCACTGAAGGTGGGATCGATTCCTGCTACCCATGCCGAGAAGGGGACGCCGACGAGCTCGTTCTTGACAAACCCAGGCGGGTGACTCAAGAGCTTGTTGAATCCGTTGAGGAGCGCGTCCTTGTCCTTGATTCGAGGCACACCGACCTCTTTGCCTTGGTGAGCTTCGATGATGTTCCGGTTTTCCCGGCAGGCGCTCGCAACGAGGTATTGAATGATCTCGTTCTGGTCGATGTAGGCATTCAGCTCCTGAACGCTTTTGGCCCAGGGCTTCCTATCCGCTGCGAGAACTTGCTCGAAGAATGCTCGCATCGCGGGGCTGCCGGCTTGAGGCAGCCACCCGCTCTGTAGGTTGAAAGGGTACCGGGGGTCCGCGGCCAGGTAGTCGTGGATTGGGTAGATCGCCGTTGGCCCTTGCTGTGACTCAGCCATCCGTTTCCTCCGGTCGTTGCACAGGTTCGGGTTGTAACAGCCAGGGTCTCAGCTCGCCGCGCACGAAGGCGTCGGGGAGGGGCAGAGCCAGCGGCTTACCAGCCGCGCTCGCGCCAGTCCGCAAGGTTGGGTCGCTCGGCGCCCAACGTGGTGTCATCACCGTGGCCCGGGTAGACCACGGTGGAGTCGCCGTAGACATCGAACACTCGGGTGGTGACGTCCTGGAGCAGCTGAGTGAAGTCGCCGGGCTGCCAGGTCTTGCCGACGCCGCCGGGGAACAGGCAGTCGCCGGTGAACAGCTGGGTGACACCGCCCGTGGCGGGACCGTCCAGCGCCAGTGCCACTGATCCGGGCGTATGCCCACGCAAATGGATGACATCGAACGTCAACTCGCCGATTTGCACGGTGTCGCCGCCCGCCAGCAGGCGATTCGGCTTGACCGGCAGCGGATCGGCGTCGATTTGATGTGCGGCGGTCGGCGCGCCGGTGGCCTGCGCGACGGCTTCCAGCGCCTGCCAGTGGTCGAAATGCTGGTGGCTGGTGACAATCAGGGACACCTTCGGGGCGTGGTTGCGCACCAGATCGATCAGAACGTCAGCGTCGTTGGCCGCGTCGATCAGCAGAGTTTCCCCGGTCGCGGAACACGTCACCAGGTAGGCATTGTTGTCCATGGGGCCCACCGAGGCTTTGAGGATTGTCACGCCCGGCAGGGTGCGGCGGGCCGCCGTACCCGGTTCGACGTGCCCGGTGTAGTTGTCATCGAGGACGGTCATATCAGTCACGGTACTGGCCGTCGGTCGCTTGTCGGTGTGGGCACATAGCATTAGGAATGACGTGTCTGATGAACGCGGGGAGAGGGATTGCGTGGCTGACCGCCTGATCGTCAAGGGTGCGCGTGAGCACAACCTGCGCAGTGTCGATCTTGATTTGCCGCGCGACGCGTTGATCGTCTTCACCGGGCTATCCGGCTCGGGAAAGTCTTCGCTGGCATTCGACACCATCTTCGCCGAGGGCCAGCGGCGTTACGTGGAATCGCTGTCGGCCTACGCCCGACAGTTCTTGGGTCAGATGGACAAACCCGACGTCGACTTCATCGAGGGGCTGTCCCCGGCGGTGTCCATCGACCAGAAGTCGACCAACCGCAACCCGCGGTCCACGGTCGGGACGATCACCGAGGTATACGACTACCTGCGGCTGCTGTATGCCCGCGCGGGCACTCCGCACTGCCCGGTCTGTGGTGAGCGGATCGCCCGCCAGACGCCGCAGCAGATCGTCGATCAGGTGTTGGCGATGCCCGAAGG
>JAFAID010000614.1 GCA_019236925.1 Mycobacterium sp.
GCCGCCGGCGCGCTGGCGACGCTGGTGCCCGGCGCCGGGGACTGCGCCCCGTATGCCGAGGCGATTGACGAAGCGACCCTGCAGGACTGATCCGCAAAGGAGAGCCACAATGCCGACAACCGCAGCAAGTGCTGCTAGCGCGGGCGCACTCGCAGAGTGCCAATGCGTCCATATTGCGGGGATACGTGGGCACCAACGACACCGTGCACAAGGCGGTCGCCGAGTGGTCGTACGCCTACGCCGACAAGTCGCTTGACGACTTTCACCAATTACGCGCGGCCGCCGCGGCAGGCGACATCGAAGTCGCCGACGATCCTGCCGGCTAGCTACTCCTCGGGAACCTCACGCTCGATCTCGTCGAGCCAGGCCTGCGCCGACATATCCGACGGGGCGCGCCAGTCCCCGCGCGGGGACAGCGCACCGCCATGCGACACCTTGGGGCCGTTGGGCATTGCCGAACGCTTGAACTGGCTGAACGAGTAAAACCGCTGCACGAAGACCTGCAGCCAGTGCCGAATCTCCTTGAGCGAATACGACGGTCGCTTGTTCTCCGGGAATCCCGGCGGCCAGTTGCCACGGTCGGGATCGCTCCATGCATGCCACGCCAAAAACGCGATCTTCGACGGCCGGAATCCATAACGCAGGACCTGGAACAGCGAAAAGTCCTGCAGCACAAAGGGGCCGACCTTGGCCTCACTGCTCTGCAGCTCTTCTTCCTCACCGCTGGGGACGAGCTCCGGGGTGATCTCGGTGTCCAGCACCGACTGCAGCACTTCGTCCACCGCTGACTCGAACTGGCCGGAGGAGATGACCCAGCGGATCAGGTGCTGGATCAGGGTTTTGGGCACCCCGGCGTTGACGTTGTAGTGCGACATCTGGTCGCCGACGCCGTACGTCGACCAGCCCAGCCCCAGCTCGGACAGGTCGCCGGTGCCCAGCACGATACCGCCGCGCTGGTTGGCCAGCCGGAACAGATAGTCGGTGCGCAGGCCGGCCTGAACGTTCTCGAACGTGACGTCGTAGACCTTTTCGCCATGTGAGAACGGGTGATCGATCTCCTTGAGCATCAGCTTTGCGGTGTCGGTGATGTCGATCTCGGAGAAGGTGACGCCCAGCGCTCGGCACAGCTCGACCGCGTTGCGTTTGGTGTGCTCGCCGGTTGCGAAGCCGGGCAGTGTGAACGCCAGAATGTCGCTGCGCGGGCGGTTTTCCCGGTCCATCGCGCGCGCGGCGACGATCAGCGCGTGCGTCGAATCCAGGCCGCCGGAAACCCCGATGACCACCTTGGGATATTTCAACGCCCGCAACCGCTGTTCGAGGCCGGCAACCTGAATGTTGTAGGCCTCGTAGCAGTCTTGCTGCAGCCGAATGGGATCAGCCGGCACGAACGGAAACCGTTCGACCGTGCGCCGCAGTCCGATGTCGCCCGACGGCGGCTCCAGGCGGAACTCGATGCGCCGGAACGACTCCGCCAGTGCCCGGTGGTGGCGCCGGTTATCGTCGAATGTGCCCATCCGCAGCCGTTCCGCGCGAAGCAGCCCGGTGTCGACGTCGGCGATCGCGCGTCGTTCCCCTTTGGGAAAACGCTCGGATTCGGCGAGCAACACGCCGTTCTCCCAGATCATGGTCTGGCCATCCCAGGCCAGGTCGGTCGTTGACTCTCCCTGACCTGCGGCGGTGTAGACATAGGCGGCCAGGCACCGCAACGACGCCGACCGGGCAAGCAGGCTGCGATCTTCGGCGCGGCCGATCGTGATCGGGCTGCCGGACATGTTGGCCAGCACCGTCGCGCCAGCCAGCGCCGCTTCAGCGCTGGGTGGAAGCGGCACGAACATGTCCTCGCAGATTTCGACGTGCAGCACGAAGTCGGGCAGGTCGGATGCGGCGAACAGCAGGTCCGGGCCGAACGGAGCTTGCATGCCGGCGATTCGGATGGTGCCGCGCTCGTCGTCACCGGGGGCGATCTGGCGACGCTCGTAGAACTCTCGGTAAGTGGGCAGGTACGACTTCGGCGCCACCCCAAGCACCACACCCCGGTGGATGACCACCGCAGTGTTGTAGACGCGGTGCCGGTAACGGAGCGGGGCGCCGACCACCAGCACCGGCAGCAGGTCGGCAGATGCCGTGGCGACGTCAAGTACGGCGTCCTCGACGGCGTCGAGCAACACGTCTTGCAGCAGGATGTCCTCGATGGAGTAGCCGGACAGTGTCAACTCCGGGAAAACGGCGAGGGCGACATCGTCATCGTGGCACTGTCGGGCCAGCCGCAGCACCGAGGCGGCATTGGCCGCCGGGTCGCCGATCGCGGCATGGTGAGTGCACGCGGCGACTCGGACAAACCCCTGGCTGTACGCGTTATAAAAGTCCATCGCCCTTCCATTGTCGCCCAGCCGGTGTCACCACCGGGCTATCGGGTATCGCCACAGCATGTGTGACCAAACCGATGGCCGTCATCGCATTGATGTCGTACGGTCCGATACGAACGCGGAAATTCAGGCCATCGAGGGAAGTGAACACCGTGAGAGCTGCTGTCGGCGTCCTCGGCGCAATCGTGGTTGCACTCGCCGGCTGCACGCCGTCGACGATGCCGCCGACCACACGCGCGGTGACCGCCTCAACCGCAACGGCAGCGCCCGCCACACCGGTCGCGACAAGGACGCTGGCCGCCGCGCCGAGCCTGCCAAGGGGGGCGCAACCGCAGCTGGCGGCAGACCCGGCACAGCTGGCCGACGATCTTGTCGCCGACGAGCATGCGCTGCGGAATGCGGGCACGGCGGAGCCGGCGCTGGAGGCCGCGGCGCACCATGAGCAGGCCGCCTACCGCGCTATCGGGCGCCACCCCGAATGGGACGCGACGATACGTCCGCGAATCCCAGCGGACCTACTCGGTATCTACGACCGCAATGTCGACGCCCGTCGACAGCTCGAGGCGATGGCGAACGTGCGGGACACGCTGCCCGCGTGGCACGTCGACCCTCCGGTCCCGGCCGATGAGCTGATGGGTGACTACCATGCGGCGGAGGCGGAGACCGGCGTCGGCTGGAACTACCTGGCCGCGATCAACCTGATCGAGACCCGGTTCGGCAGCATCAACGGTGTGAGCACCGCGGGCGCGCAAGGCCCCATGCAGTTCTTGCCTTCGACGTTCGGCGCCTACGGTCGCGGTGGCGACATCCACTCACCGCGCGACAGCATCATGGCGGCGGGCCGCTACCTCGCCGCCAGCGGCTTCGCCAACGACCCCGATCGCGCCATTTTTGCGTACAACCGCTCGAACCAATACGTGCGCGCGGTCGACCAGTACGCGTCGTTGATCGGCGCAGATCCCGCTGCTTTTGCCACCTACTACCGGTGGGACGTTTACTTCGCTACAACCGCCGGCGACGTGTTGCTGCCCATCGGTTACGCCGAAGCGTCGCCGATCCCGGTCGGTGACTACCTGGCGACCCACCCGCAGTAGCCGCGACCGATCCGTACTCTCGAAGAGGTGACGGCCTGCGCGGAATCCCCGGAGCTGATCGCTCTGTTGGCGGGTCGCCGTGTCGCGGTGTTGACCGGAGCCGGGATTTCCACCGACTCCGGTATCCCCGATTACCGAGGCCCCGATTCACCGCCTAGCAATCCCATGGCGATTCGGCAGTTCACCTCGGATCCGGCGTTCCGGCAACGGTACTGGGCGCGCAACCAGGTCGGCTGGCGACACATGGACGAGACCCTGCCCAACGCCGGGCACCGGGCGCTGGCCGCGCTGGAGCGCGACGACGTGGTGACCGGCGTCATCACCCAGAACGTTGACCTGTTGCACACCAAGGCCGGCAGCCACAACGTGATCAATCTGCATGGCACCTACGCGCGGGTGAGGTGCCTGGGTTGCGGCGACGCCATGAGCCGCGCTGCGCTGGGCGAAAAGCTCGATGCGCTCAACCCGGGATTTGTCGAGCGCGCCGAGGCGATCGGTGGGCTGGAGATCGCTCCGGATGCCGATGCCGTCGTCACCGAAACCGATGGCTTCCGCTACCTGGACTGCCCATCGTGTGGCGGCATGCTCAAACCCGATATCGTGTATTTCGGCGAGAGCGTGCCTAAAGCTGTTGTCGAAGAAGCATTTTCGCTCATTGATGCGGCTGACGCGCTGCTGGTGGCCGGATCGTCGTTGACGATCTTTTCGGGCTACCGGTTCGTGCGCCATGCCGCAGCGCGGAGTATCCCGGTCGCCATCGTCAACCGCGGGCCCACCCGCGGCGATGACCTTGCGACCGTCAAGGTCGACGGCGGCTGCTCGGAGTTGCTGACACTGCTGGCCGAGGAACTCGTCGCGGCGTCGGTTCGCTGAGCAGCCTCAGAACGTGCAGGGCATGCTGCGGATGCCGTGGATGAAATTGCTCGGCACGTATGCGGGATCGCCCGCCTGGAGGTCCGGCAGCTGACGCAGTAGCTCGCCGAAGATCGCCCGCAGTTGCGCTCTGGCCACGTGCGCTCCGAGGCAGAAGTGCACACCGCCGCCGCCGAAACCGACGTGCGGGTTGGGGCTTCGGCTCAAATCCAAGCGCTCCGGATGCTCGAAGACTTCGGTGTCCCAGTTGCCGGACGGATAGAACATCACCACCTTCTCGCCCGCCCGAATGACCTGGCCGCTGAGTTCGAAATCCGTTGTGGCCGTGCGGCGGAACGTCATCACCGGTGAAGCCCAGCGGATGAACTCCTCAACCGCTCCCCCGATCCGGTTGTCGAAATCCTTCATCAGCCAAGCACGCTGATCGGGAAAGTCGGTGAGCGCCTTCAAAGCATGACTGGTGGTCTGGCGGGTGGTGTCGTTGGCGGCCACGGCGAGCAGCACGAAGAACGCGGCGATGTCGGTGTCGGCGAGCCGGTCGCCGTCCACCTCGGCGGTCACCAGGCTGCTGAACAGGTCGTCACCCGGATGCTCGCGACGTTCGGCGGCGAGCGCGAAAGCCACCTGATGGATGTACATCTGGGCCTCGACCAGAACTTCTAACGGATTGCGGCCGTCGAGGTACACCGGGTCGGCCCACGAGACCATCGCATCGGCCGCGTGTGCGACGCGCTCACGGTCCGACTCCGGAATGCCCACCATGTCAGCCAATGTGCGGATGGGCAGTTCTTTGGCGCATTGCTCGACGAAGTCGGCGCCGCTGCCGGCGGCTTTGAGCTCGTCGACGATGCTCTTGGCGTTCGCCTTGATCGAATCCTCGATGCGTCTAACCTGCCGCGGGGTGAACGCGGCGCTGACGAGTTTGCGAAGGAAGGTGTGCCGCGGCGGGTCCATCGCCAGGAAGGACTGCGAGGCCTCGAGCAACTCCTCGGGAACATTCTCGAAGATGACTCCCTTGCCGGACAGGAATACCTCGTTGTCGCGGCTGACCGCGACAATGTCGGCGCGCCGGGTGAGAGCCCAGTAGCCCGGGTCGTCGGGGTCGGTCATCAGGGCGTCTTCGACCGGCGGATGCCAGCTCACCGGGCGTTCGGCCCGCAGCTCCGCAAACGAGCTTTCCCGCTCTTGGGCGGTAGTGGACCAAAACGCGCGCGACGAGAGGTCGATGGGGTCGTAGGCGCGGGGGGTGGCGGTCGTTGCAGTCATGGTGAGTCCTTCATCGGCTATGACCTCGGTCACAAGTCTGGAACAACGCCGACCATAAATCTAGACATGGTGTCTAGTCAAGATGTCGGTCATTCCGCTACCCTCTGACCAGGGGTGCGATAGGAGGAGCGATGCCGTCGGTCACCCGCAAGCCGCAAGCCAAGCGGCAGGAACGGCGCGAGCAGATCGAGCGCCGGCTGCTCGATGCCACCGAGCGGCTGATGCGGGACGGCGCCAGCTTCACCGAACTGAGCGTGGATCGACTCGCCACCGAGGCCGGGATGTCGCGGGCGAGCTTCTACATCTACTTCGAGGACAAGGGCCACCTGTTGCGCAGGTTGGCCGGCCAGGTGTTCGCCGATCTCGCCGACAGCGCCGAGCGTTGGTGGAGCGTGGCGTGGCGACACGATCCAGGCGACGCCCGCGCCGGGATGGCCAGCATCATCGCCAGCTACCGGCGACATCAACCGGTGCTGGTGGCGCTGAACGAGATGGCCGCCTACGACTCGCTGGTCGGCGCGACCTACCGCAATCTGCTGACGGCGATCACCGGGCGATTGACCCGTGTCATCGAAGAAGGACAGGCCGACGGCTCGATCCGCCGCGAGCTGCCCGCGGCGACCGCGGCCAGTGCGCTCACCTGGATGGTCGAGCGGGCGTGCCAACAGAATCTGCCGAGTAACCCGCCCACATACGATGCCGAACTGGCCGCCACGCTGACCGAAATTGTCTGGGGCGCATTGTATCTAGTGCCGACAACGGCGAACTAGACGGCCACCAGATCGTCAGCATGCACTGCGGGCCGGCGCAGCTCGGCGGGCAGATCTGAGGTCGACCGGCCGATCATGGTGGCCAGCTCGGCGGCGTCGTAGGCGACCACACCGCGGGCCACCAGGGTTGCGTCGGGCCCCTTCAGGTCGACAACGTCACCGCCGTGAAAACGGCCGGACAGCTCC
>JAFAID010000619.1 GCA_019236925.1 Mycobacterium sp.
GATCCCTCCGGAAGCCGCCTCGAGGCGCCGTTGGCGTTGACAACGCACGGAACGCCGAATTCTCGTGCTACCACAGCCGCGTGCGACATCGGACCACCGAGATCGGTCACTACAGCAGCGGCATATGCGAAGGCGGGCGTGTACCCGACGTCGGTGACCTCCGCGACGAGAATTTCACCTGACTGTAGGTCGTCGATCGTCTCCGGACGCACGATGCGCACGCGACCACGGACCCGTCCGCCGCAGATGCCGCGGCCATACATGGTCTCGCCGACGGTGAGTACCGTCACCGTTGTGTCTGCCGGCCACCAACTTCCAGAAAAAGCTGGCGGCGGTAAAACCGCAGCCAGTGAACGTTGCTCGGCGCGACGCCGCGCCACCACATCAGAAACGTTGGGCGGCAACGAGTTGAGCTCATCGACGAGCAGATAGAACACATCGTCTGCGGTCTCGAAAACGCCGGTGCCGGTGAGTCTGCGCCCGTACTCGCGCAGCATCAGGCGCAACACCCAGATGGCACGAATCACCTTATCGCGACGGACTTCACGGTCTCGCAGTTGCCACGCGGCGAGCATGGCAATCGGGCGGACCAGGATCGGGATCCGTGGACTTTGGGGCGTCAAAGGTGCTGGGGTACCCAGCGACTTGGCCACCATGCGGAGAAAGAGTTCAGGGTTATCGGCGTAGGTGCTCGACCGCATCTCCGCTTCGGCCGGACCGCGATGCCCGATAGATGCCAACTCCGCGGCGAAAGCGGCATAGAACTCGGGCACCTGCTCACGTAGCGCGTCAACGTGCTCGCCGGGCTCGCTCAGGAGTTTCGTCGCGTCGGGATCGCGTTGGGCCAGAGCAACCAACCGGCGTACCGCATCCAGCGGGTGCGCGCTCACGAGATCCGGCCCGGCCATCGGCGTAATGTCGTGTCCGGTCAACCGACGCAGGAAAAAGCCGTAGGCCGTGCACAGCAAGATCGACGCCGACGCCAACGTCCAGCCGTGAACGATGTGGTCGCGCGCCAAAACGATCTGGCTGAGCAGCCGCTCGTCGTTCATATCTGTGGAGTCTTGGCCAACAGATTGTTCCAACCGCTCGATATCGGCGACGAAATCCCTGGTGTCGCGCACCGATCCTGCGCTGATCCCTACGAATTTGGCACCATACATCAGGATGTCGCGCAGTTGTCCTGTGGCGCTGCGGGATTCACGCGGGGGGCGCTCCGCGCCGAACAGCGGAATGGCAGCGATCCCGGGACCGAAGAACTGGCCGAGTATCGTCGATGGGCTGGCGAACGGCACGGTTTCGGCCATGAAGTGCACGGAAGTCACGCCACCGTACAGTCGGTGCGCAAATACTCCAACGGTTCGCAACGCCATCTCACGCTGCACCACGCCTCCGGGCCGGAGCGTGGCGGCGATCCTCACGGCACCAGCGCGCACGCCCCGTACCGTTACCGACGCGGACGACGGTGAGAAAGGTCCGGGGAGCGCCTCGGCCAGGTTCGTCGCGACAAATGTCGGGAAGCGCGGGTCAATCGGGGTGTCGAACTCGCAGTTGCCACCCTCAGGCCCGGCCGGCACTGGCACGACCCCGTCGACTGCCGCGCCCTCGACCGCCGGGATATTTTCAACACGGCCCACTCGCCACGGCAGCGATATCGTCCTCCCGCCGAAAGATACCCGCCCGCGAACCGCGAGCCCGAAGTCGGCTGCGCATTCCTGTGCGCTCCAAACCGGGTCAAATCCCCACGCATGTTGCAGCCGTGTGGTGTCCATCAATGGAAGGTTCAGTGGCAGAACATATTCAGTGGACGATATAGGTAGCTGGCTTGAACCCGGCAATACGGAGAGCGCACGACGCAGCATCCCTTGGCGAACTCTCACCAGCGGCCGACCGATCGCCGCCGCCAACTCCTTCAGCGTCACAACCCCTGCCGCCGCAAGGTTGACGATGCGGCTTTCGACGTCGTCGTCGAGGACCGCCCGCACCAGGAGTCGATGTATGTCATCGGTGTGCACGACCTGCAGCAGCTGATCCCCGGAGCCCACAAGGTCGAGCAGCATCGGGGCGGCCAACAATCGGAGCGCCGCATTCTCTACTTCACGACCGAGCACCAAAGCCGAGCGGACCGTGACCCATTCGACACCAGCGTTGGCGATCATCGCCTCGGCAGTCGCCTTATCGCAGCCATGCAATTGCTCGACCGCCGGGGCCATGACCCCGTCCTCGATCAAGGGAGCGGTCCCGTTCGGACGCGTACCGTAGACCTGTGCAGACGAGACGAACACGATCCGCCGAGAACCTGAGATGGCCATCGCCTCAAGAAGATTGGCCGTGCCGCCGACATTGATATCGGAGCTTGCCGCCCAAGCACAGTGGACGACAACCTCTGCGCCCACGACGGCACGCCGGACTGCGGTCGCATCGCGGATATCAGCTTCGGCGAAATCCATTGTCAGCGGCCAGCTGGCTGGACGCCGGCGGGCCAAGCCCACCACGTCATGGCCCGCGTTGTGCAGCCTGGAGGCGACTCCACGACCAACAACGCCGCTGGCGCCGGTCACGACGATTTTCATTTAGCGACCCTGATGGATGCCATCTACCTGGTTACTTCTGACTCGAGTAGTTATCGGTAACATGTTTGACCAAGGTTTCAACATCCATACTGTCAATCGACCCATCCGTAGGAATTTCGGTTTCTGTTGTCGCTGCCGATCCCGGTGACTCCGCCAGACCTACCAAGGTATCCAGAATCCCGGCTTCGCGCAGCCGTGAAATAGGTATCGCCGTCAAGATTTGACGCACGTCGTCCTCACTAACGCCCGGATCGCTGCTGGTGTAGGCGCCTTGAAAGTTGTCCAGTAGGTGGCGGGCTACTGCGGTGGGGGTGGGGTAGTCGAAGATCAGGGTCGGTGAAAGGGGTAGCCCGGTTGTGGTTTTCAGACGGTTGCGCAGTTCGACAGCGGTCAGCGAGTCAAACCCGAGGTCCTGGAAAGTCTGGTCAGCATCGAGGTCATCACCGCCGGGGCCGCCCAACACAATCGCCACCTGCGAACACACCAGCTGCACCAGCAGATTGTGCTGCTCGGTCGTCGATAACCCGCGCAGCCGCGCGGCCAGCGCCGACATCGACGCCGCGGTGTCATTGTCCACCAACCGGCGCA
>JAFAID010000453.1 GCA_019236925.1 Mycobacterium sp.
GTCAGCGGCCCGCTGATCAGCCAGAAGCAGCTGACCCGCGTGATGGGCTTCATCGACGAGGGCAAGGGCGACGGCGTCGAGGTGGTCACCGGCGGCTACCGTCTGGACCGCAAGGGCTACTTCGTGCACCCGACAGTGCTCACCAACATCGACCCCGGCATGCGGCTCTACCAGCAGGAGATCTTCGGGCCGGTGGTCAGCATCCTGCCGTTCGACGACGAAGACGAGGCCGTCGCGATGGCCAATGACACCACCTATGGGCTGGCGGCCACCGCTTGGACGGAGAACGTCAGGCGCGCCCACCGAATCGTCAAACGCCTGCAGGCCGGCAGCGTTCAGGTCAACTGCCAGTTGGTCTTTGACCACGACGTGCCGTTCGGCGGTTACAAGCAGTCCGGCTGGGGCCATGAGTTCGGCAAAGAGGGCATCGAGACCTACCTCAAGACGAAATCGGTCTGGGCCCAGCTCTAAACCACGTATCGTCGGCCGCATGACGCACAGCCTTGAGGCACGGCTCAATTCGTACTGGCCGATCGCCCTGTCGGTTTTCCGAGTGGTATTCGGGCTGCTGTTTCTGTGCCACGGCCTATCCGCGTTGCTCGGCTGGCCGGCGCATAACCCTGCGCTTTACCCAGCTCCGGTGGGCCACTGGCCGGACTACTACGCCGGCTGGATCGAAACGGTCACCGGCGCGCTGATCACCCTCGGGCTATTCACCCGGCCCGCCGCCTTCCTGGCCTCCGGGGAGATGGCGTTCGCCTACTTCACCGTCCACCTGCCGCACGACTTCTTTCCGATCAACAACCATGGAGAGGCCGCGGTGATGTTCTGCTTTGCCTTCTTGCTGTTGATCTTTGCCGGCGGCGGTCCCTATGCCCTGGACGCCCGGCGCGGTGGCCGGCGGAGAAATCGCCGGCTGCTCCGGCGCTGACTCGCTATTTACCGGACCGCCGCAAAGAAGGCACGAACGTCGTCGACAAACAACTCCGGTTGCTCGAACGCGGCGAAGTGCCCGCCGCGCGGCATCGTGGTCCAGTGCGTGACGTTGTAGGCGGCTTCGCACCAGCGTCGCGGGGTGCGCAAGATTTCCTTGGGAAAGGAGGCGACGCCCGTGGGCAGCTCGACGCGGCCGTCCGTGATGAAGTTGTTGAAGCTCTCCCAGTACAGCCGCGCTGAAGACGCGCCGCTGCCGGTGACCCAATACAGCATCACATTGTCGAGCAGTTCATCGCGGCTGACCGCGTTTTCGGGATGCCCGTCGCAGTCCGTCCACGCCCAGAACTTCTCGACGATCCAGGCGAGTTGTCCTACCGGTGAGTCGACGAGCCCGTAACCGAGCGTCTGCGGTCGGGTGGATTGCTGCTTGGAATAGCCGGTTCCCCATTGGCGGTGCTCCGCGTATGCCGCCAACGCTTGTTGTTCGTCCTCGGTGAGATCGTCGCCGGACCCCGCCGCGGGCCGGGCGATCGGCATGTTCAGGTGGATCGCGATGCAATGACCACGGTTGCGGCCGATTTGCGTCGTGACGGCGGCGCCCCAGTCGCCGCCCTGTGCGCCGTAGCGGTCATACCCGAGGCGCAGCATCAGCGTCTCCCAGGCCTGCGCGATCCTGCCGACACCCCATCCGGTCTGCGACGGCTTGCCCGAGAAGCCGTACCCGGGAAGCGACGGGCACACCACGTGGAATGCGTCCTCGGCGCGTCCTGAGGGCGGATTCACCAGCGGTTCGATCACCTTCTGGAACTCCGCGATCGATCCGGGCCAGCCGTGTGTGATCAGCAGCGGCAGAGCGTCTTCATGGGGTGATCGTTGATGAATGAAATGGATGTCAAGACCGTCGATTTCGGTGGTGAACTGATCGAATCGGTTCAACGCGGCTTGACGAGAGCCCCAGTCGTAACCGTCAGCCCAGTAAGCCGCAAGTTCCCGGGTGTAGGCCAAGGGAATGCCTTGGCTCCAGTCGTCGACGCACTCGGCTTCCGGCCAACGGGTGTGCGCCAGACGGGCGTGCAAATCGTCGAGAACTTCGGTCGGGACATCGATACGGAACCGCTTGAGTTCGGACATACCGTTCATACTGCAGGCAGCGGTGAGCGCCCAGTGTCGCAGGGCTGGCGAGATGATCCCGCCGACCGTCTCCCCGAATCCGCCGAACGCCGTCGCGTCAGAGAATGCGCCGAGCCGATCTGCCCATGTAGTAGCCGGCCGGGAAGGACATCTCGATCACTCGAAGCTGGTCGTTGGCTTTCGACTCGAGCTCGAGGACCACACAGCTCTCATCGAATGCCTTCGATTCGAGAACTGTGTAATGCTGGCCGCCACCGTGGACGTCGGTTATCGGGTCACCTGAGCGCAGTGTCTCTACCGGCACTAATTCCGGGTTTCCGTGTAACTCCACCCCAAACACGTTATGCCAAACGAAGGGGCTAGGGAACTGTTTGACCACCACCGGCCGCGTCAGCCGTCCAGCGCGAGGTCCTTGCGGAACTTCTTCATCCCGTCCACCTTCTCGGCCAGCGTGGCATCCGGCCCCGCGTAGAACATCCACGGCATGGTGAGGATGCCGGTGATACCGGCATCCTCAGCGCGCTGGTAGTCAGCGACGGTGATCGCATCGGTCAACGGTGTGAGGATGGTGAAATCGTCGATCGGCAAACCATTTTCGATCCGCAGCTCACGCAACCGGGCCGCGGCCGCGATCGCGCGGTCGGTCTTGATCAAGTCGCCGATCCAGCCGTCATGGCGGGCCGCACGGCGCAGCGCGGTCTCGCTGAGGCCACCGACATAGACCGGTATCCGCGGCGGTGTCGGTTCCATCTCCAACCTCGGCGTCGCGTAGAACTCGCCGTCGAAGTCCGTCCAGTCCGGTGACCACAGCGCTCGCATCAGCTCGAGCATCTCGTCGGTGCGCTTGCCGCGGTCGGTGAACGGCTGCTGCATCAGGGCGAACTCGTCGGCACACCAGCCGACACCGACCCCGAGCTCCACCCGCCCGTCGGCGAGATATGCCGCGGTGCCGATGGCTTTTGCCGCCGAGTAGGGGTTGCGCATGGCCGGAATGTAGACCGTGGTGACGAACTTCAGGCGCGTCGTGACCTGGGCAAGGGCGCCGACCAGCACCCACGGATCAGGCCACTCGGTGAAGGGTTGCCAGCGGCGCTGGCCGTCCTTGGTGTAGGGGTACCGGGTGCGCAGGGTTTCCAGGTTGACGATGTGGTCGGGGATCCCGATGCCGTCGTAGCCGAGGTCGTCGGCCACCTTGGCGACCTCCACGATCTCTCGGGTGTTCAGATACGCGCTGCTGATGTAGAACTTCATCCGGCGTCCCGCGCCCACGCAGGCTTGATGAAAATCCCTTCGGCTTCGACGGTGATTCCCTCGGCGTCGGAAAGATGGCCGGACACAAAGGATTTAACTCCTTCGGTGCGTTCGACGACGGCGTCGGCGCGCAGCCTGCCCAGCGGCGTGCCACGGACAAATCGCACGGTGAGGGTTCCGGTGAACAGCGGTTTGGTCAGGCCCTCACTGGCGGCCTCGCCGAGTACGTGGTCGAGCACCAGGGCGCACACTCCTCCGTGCACCAGTCCGGGCGGCCCCTCGTAGGCCCCGTTGAGGGTGAACTCACTCCAGCAGCGGGTGCCATCACCGTCGTGGTGGATGGTCAGCGGCGGGGCGATCGGGTTGCGCAGGCCGATTACCGCGTTGCTCCAGACCACGGGCCGCCCGCCCACCGCGTAACGCACCACCCGCGTTTCATCATGCTGCCTGCTGCGCAAGGCGTCCGTCGCCGCCTGGATCGCGGTCCGCGCAGCACTGATGGCGTCCTGGTCGGCCTCGGTGCGGATGGTGGCGTCAATGAGGTCGCGCACCGCGCCGGTCAGTGGACCGTACAAGCCGGCGAGCCGATCGTGCTCGTCGGCGCTCATCACCTCGTAAGTGATCTCCACGTCAAACCCGCCTTCTGGCGCTTGGGGGCGGGCGTTCTGGACTAGCCGGCCTATCCGTCCTTACTAACACCGAGGTGCATTGCGGATTGCAGCCGGGGCTGGGTCATTCGTCGAACACCTTGTGCACGACAGCTTTTGCGCGGCGGGTCACCCGTAGGTAGTTGTCCAAAAATTCGCCGCCATCGCCGTTCCTTGCCCAGCCCGCGGCGACCGCGACGGTGTTGAGCTGGCGTCCGGGTCCGGGCAGCTGATCGGTCGGCTTACCCCGAACCAATACCAGCGCGTTGCGGGCCCGGGTCACCGTCAGCCAGGCATGCCGCAGCAGCTCCGCGTCCTCGGCGGCGATCAGCTCGGCGGCTGCGATGGCGTCCAGGCTCTCCAGCGTTGAGGTGTTGTGCAAAGCCTCGATCTCGCTGGCGAATCGCAGCTGGAGCAGCTGCACGGTCCATTCGATATCAGCCAGGCCTCCGCGGCCCAGCTTGGTGTGGGTGGTGGGGTCGGCGCCGCGCGGTAACCGCTCGGAGTCCACGCGGGCCTTCATCCGCCGGATTTCCAGCACCGCCTTTGCGGACACCCCACCGGCGGGATAACGCGTCTTGTCGGCCATCAGCAGGAATCGCTGGCCGAGATCGGCGTCACCGGCGACCGCGTCGGCCCGCAGCAGCGCCTGGATTTCCCAGGGCTCCGCCCATTGCTCGTAGTAAGCGGCGTACGACGCGAGGGTGCGGACCAGCGGGCCACTGCGGCCCTCGGGCCGCAGGTTGGCATCGATTTCCAGCGGCGGATCAGCGCTTGCGGTGCCCAACAGCGCCCGAACCTGCTCGGCCACCGATACCGCCCAGCGCACCGCCTCCGAATCCTCGACGCCCGCGACCGGTTCGCAGACGAACAGCACGTCGGCGTCGGACCCGTAGCCCAGCTCGTGCCCGCCCAGCCGGCCCATCCCGATCACCGCGATGAGAGCCGGGGCCTCACCGCTATCGGGCAGGTTGGCGCGGATCACCGCGTTCAGGGCGGCCTGCAGCACCGCGATCCACACCGACGTGAGCGCAGCGCAGACTTCGGTGACTTCGAGCATGCCGAGCAGATCGGCCGAGGCGACACGGGCCAGCTCACGCCGCCGCAGCGAGCGGGCGACGGCGATGGCACGGACCGGGTCGGCTTGTCGGCCCGCCGAAGCCACCAACGCACCGGCCACCGTTTCGGGGTCGACATCAAGCAGCTTCGGCCCCGAGTGCCCGTCACTGTATTGCTGGATGATCTCCGGCGCGCGCATCAGCAGGTCCGGCGCGTACGCCGAGGTGCCCAGCACATGCATCAGCCGCTTGGCCACCGCCGGCTTGTCTCGCAGCGTGGACAGGTACCAGCGGTGCACCACCATCGCCTCACTGATCCGGCGGTAAGCCAGTAGCCCGCTATCCGGATCGGGGGCATCGGACAGCCAGTCCAACAGCCTTGGCAGCAGCACCGACTGCACCCGACCGCGACGACCGCTCTGGTTGATCAGCGCCGAGAGGTGAGTCAGCGCACTCTGCGGAGCGTCGTAGCCCAGTGCAGCCAGCTGGCGCTCGGCAGCCGCCGGCGTCATGCCGTGGGAGAACTCCAGGCCCGCCGGCGCAAGCGATTCCAGCAGCGGTTGATAGAACAGCTTGGCGTGTAACCGCGACACCCGCAGGTTGTGGCGTTTCAGCTCTTCGCGCAGCACCCCGAGTGCATCGCAGCGCCCGTCGGGCCGGATGTGAGCCGCTCGCGCCAACCAGCGCAGCGCCTCGTCGTCGTCGAAGGCGGGCAACATATGAGTGCGTTTGAGGCGCTGCAACTGCAGCCGGTGTTCCAGCAGCCGAAGAAACTCGTAGGAGGCCGTCAGGTTGGCCGTGTCGTCCCGCCCGACATAGCCACCAGCCCCGAGTGCGGCCAGCGCGTCCACCGTGGACGCCACGTGCAGCGACTCGTCGGTGCGACCGTGCACCAATTGCAGCAGCTGCACCGCGAACTCGACGTCGCGCAGCCCGCCGCTGCCGAGTTTGATCTCGCGGCTTCGGACGTCGGCGGGCACCAGCTCCTCCACCCGCCGCCGCATCGACTGAACCTCGCTGACGAAGTGTTCGCGCTCGCAAGCGGTCCACACCATCGGCATCAGCGCGGCGATGTACCGCTTCCCCAACTCCGCGTCCCCGGCGGCCGGCCGGGCTTTCAGCAGCGCCTGAAACTCCCAGGTCTTGGCCCACTGCTGGTAGTAGGCGACGTGCGAGTCGAGGGTGCGAACCAGCTCGCCGTGGCGGCCCTCCGGGCGCAGCGCGGCGTCGACCTGGAAGAAGGCCTCGGAGGCAAGCCGCATCATCTCGCCGGCTATCCGGGTGGACACCGGGTCGGCGGGCTCGGCGACGAAGATCACGTCGACGTCGCTGACGTAGTTCAGTTCGCGCGCCCCGCATTTGCCCATCGCGATGACCGCCAGCCGGGGCGGGGTGGCGTCGCCGCAGACGGTGGCCTCGGCCACGGCCAGCGCAGCGCTCAACGCGGCGTCGGCGATATCGCTCAGGTGCGCTCCGACAGCACTGAAGGACAGCACCGGCTCGTTCTCGACTGTCGGCGCCAGGTCCAGGGCGGCCAGCACCAGCACCCGGTTGCGGTAGAGGATGCGTAACCGCAGCCCCACCGAGGCTGGGCCTTTTGAGGTTTCGGCGATGCATTCGGTAAAGGCAGCCCGCAACTGATCGGCGGACGGCAGCTTCACATTGCCGCGCAGCAGCTGCCACGCCTGCGGATTGGCGATCAGGTGATCTCCCAACGCGAGCGAAGACCCGAGCACGCCGAACAGCCGGCCGCGCAGGCCGCGGTCGGTCGCCAGCGCGGTATTGAGCTCGTCCCAGCCGTCGCCGAGCGCCTCGGCCAGCCGGACGATCGCGCACAGCGCCGCGTCGGCGTCCGGTGCGCGCGACAGCGACCACAGCAGCTCGACATGCGACTCGGCGTTCCAGCCCAGCTTTGCCAAGTTGGCACCTGCCCGCGCGTCGACCAACCCGAGCCGGCCGAGGCTCGGAATTTTCGGCCGCTCAGTCACCGGTTGATTCACGACCACGACGGTAGCGCAGATTTCCTGGGATCTAGCTGTGCGCTCGGCGCACGGTTACCGGCGAAAGCTATAGAGACAAATAAGTCTTGAGCTCAAAGGGTGTGACGTGACGACGGTAGTTCGCCCATTCGGTGCGCTTGTTGCGTAGGAAGAAGTCGAAAACGTGCTCCCCCAGGGCTTCTGCGACGAGCTCGGAGCTCTCCATCGCGCGAAGCGCTTCGTCCAGGCTGGACGGCAGCTCGCGGTATCCCATTGCGCGGCGCTCCTCGGGCGTGAGGTCCCACACGTTGTCCTCTGCTTGCGGGCCCAGGACGTAATTTTTCTCCACACCGCGCAGCCCGGCCGCTAGGAGCACGGCGAACGCCAGGTACGGATTGCAGGCCGAGTCCGGGCTGCGCACTTCGATCCGCCGCGACGAGGTCTTGTGCGGGCTGTACATAGGAATGCGGACCAACGCCGACCGGTTCGCCGCGCCCCACGACGCGGCGGTGGGCGCTTCGCCGCCGAGCACCAGCCGCTTGTAGGAGTTGACCCATTGATTGGTGACCGCGCTGATCTCGCTTGCGTGCTCGAGGATCCCGGCGATGAACGACTTGGCGACATCGGACAGTTGCAACGGATCGTCCGGGCTGTGGAACGCGTTGACCTCGCCTTCGAACAGGCTCATGTGGGTATGCATGGCCGAGCCGGGGTACGGCGCGAATGGCTTGGGCATGAACGTCGCCCGCATCCCCTCTTCGAGTGCGACCTCTTTGATGATGTAACGGAAGGTCATCACGTTGTCGGCCATCGACAGCGCGTCGGCGAATCGAAGGTCGATCTCTTGCTGACCGGGCGCGCCTTCGTGGTGGCTGAACTCCACCGAGATGCCCATGAACTCCAGGGAGTCGATCGCGTGGCGGCGAAAGTTGGAGGCGGTATGTACGGCCTGGTCGAAGTAACCGGCATTGTCGGCCGGAATGGGCGTCGAGCCATCCTCGGGACCGGGTTCCAGCAGGAAGAACTCGATCTCGGGGTGCACGTAGCACGAGAAGCCGAGGTCGTTGGCCTTGCCTAGCTGCCGTCGCAGCACGTGCCGCGGGTCGGCCCATGACGGCGAGCCGTCGGGCATGGTGATGTCGCAGAACATCCGCGCCGAGTGGTGGTGGCCGGAGCCAGAGATCCAGGGCAGCACTTGAAAGGTCGACGGGTCGGGGTGAGCCACTGTGTCGGACTCGGAGACCCGGGCAAAGCCCTCGATGGATGATCCGTCGAAGCCGATGCCTTCCTCAAAGGCGCCCTCGAGCTCGGCCGGCGCGATCGCGACCGACTTGAGGAAACCGAGGACGTCGGTGAACCACAGCCGGACGAACCGGATATCCCGTTCCTCCAGCGTGCGGAGCACGAATTCCTTTTGTCGATCCATACCGGGAACAATATGCAAGACCAGTTAACTCCGTGTTACTACGACGCCGCACAGCGTAAGTTTCCCGGTACCACCCCGTCGACGAAGTAGCCGACCACCGCGTTGTCGACGCATTGGTCACCGTTGAACACCACGGTGTGTTGGGTGCCCTCATAGGTGATCAGCGGGGCGCCGAGCTCGCGCGCCAGGTCCACCCCGGCCTGATAGGGGGTGGCCGGGTCGTGGGTGGTGGACACGACGACGACTTTGCCCGGAGCGACGGGCGCTGCCGGTGCCGGCGTCGACGTCGCGGGCACCGGCCAGAGTGCGCACAGGTCGCGAGGTGCATACCCGGTGAACTGCCCGTAGGACAGGACCGGCGCAACCTGGCGCATCCGGCGGTCGGCGTCCACCCAGGCCGCGGGATCCTTCGGCGCGGGTGCGTCGACGCAGCGGACCGCGTTGAAGGCGTCCTGCGAGTTGTCGTAGTGCCCTTTGTCGTTGCGCTCGTAGTATTCGTCGGCCAGCATGAGCAGGTCACCGGCATCGGTGCCGCGCCGCAGACCGAGCAGACCGCTGGTCAGATACTTCCAGAATTGCGGGGTGTACAGCGCGTTGATGGTACCGGTGGTCGCGTCCGCGTAACTCAGTCCGCGTGGATCCGACGTCTTGGCCGGTTTGCTCACCAGCGGGTCGATCAGTTGGTGGAAACGGTTGCCCCACTGGGCCGGGTCGGTGCCCAGCGGGCAGTCTGACGAGCGGGCGCAATCCGCCGCGTAATCGTTGAACGCGGTCTGAAACGCGGCCTGCTGGTTGATGTTCTCGTCGATCGGCCCAACAGCCGGGTCGATGGCACCGTCCAGCACCATGGCCCGGACATGGTCGCCGAAACGCTCGACGTAGGCGGTCCCCAACTCGGTGCCGTAGCTGAAGCCGAGATAGTTGATCTGCTCGTCGCCCAGCGCCTGGCGCACCATGTCCATGTCATGTGCGACGGACGCTGTCCCGACGTTCTCCAAGAACGCCGCGCCATTTCGGTTGAGGCAGCGCTGGGCCAGCTGCCGATAGACCTGCTCGATGTGTGCCACGCCGGCCGGGCTGTAGTCCACCATCGGGTCGCGCCGGTAGGCGTCGAACTCCGCGTCGGTCTGGCAGCGCAGCGCCGGCGTGGAGTGGCCGACGCCGCGGGGATCAAATCCCACCAAATCGAAGCGGCGGCTGATCTCGGAGCCGGCCAGGCCGGCGCCCATCGCCGCGACGGCGTCGACCGCCGATGCGCCGGGCCCGCCGGGATTGATCATTAGCGCTCCGATCCGCGGACCAGTCGCCGGAATTCGGATTACCGCGAGCTGAGCTTGGCCGGCACCAGGGTTGTCGTAGTCGATGGGGACCGGAACGGTGGTGCACTGCGCGCTGGGAACGTCGTCCGGGTGGCTGAGGAACCGGCCGCAGTTACCCCACGTCAGCGTCGCGCTTGCTATCGGTGTCGTCGCCACCGCTGCCACTACCGGCAGCACCAAAGAAAGCAGCGCAGAGAACAACCGTCTCATGCGCCACATGGGTGCCAATCGTCCCACGCATCGGCCACGGACAGTGATCCCAATGGTCACACCTTGGTCTCGTTATCTCCTGCTTGGTCTTTACATTTCAAGTCCGGCTTCTGCGCGCCTAGCATTTCGCCCCCTTCGGCGGCAGTGTCCCAGTGACGAGATACGCCGTCGCGTAGTCGTCGATGCAGCTATTGCCCTGGAAGACAACCGTGTGCTGGGTGCCGTCGAAACTGAGCAACGAGCCGTGTAGCTGATTCGCCAGGTCGACGCCGGCCTGATACGGCGTTGCCGGATCACGCGTGGTCGACACCACAATCGTCGGCGCCAGGCCGGGAGCAGAGATGGTGTGCGGCTTACTGGTCGGCGGTACCGGCCAGAATGCGCAGGTGCCCAACGGTGCGTCGCCGGTGAATTTCCCGTAGCTCATGAACGGTGCCATCTGGCGTGAGCGGCGGTCTTCGTCGACGACCTTGGCCCGATCCTTGACCGGCAGATCGTCGACGCAGTCGATCGCCACCCTGGCATCGGTCGCGTTGGTGTAATGACCGTACTTGTCCCGGCGCATGTACAGGTCGGCCAGGTCAAGCAGGGTGTCGCCGCGATGGTGGGCCAACTCCGTCAATCCCTCGGTCAAGTGATGCCAGAAGGTCGGCGAATACAGCGCCATGATCGTGCCGACAATGGCGTCGCTGTAGCTCAGGCCGCGAGGATCTTTGGTGGACGCCGGCCTGCCGATCAACGGGTTGTTCTTGTCGACGAGCGGGTCGACCAAACTGTGATACACGTCAACGGATTTCGCCGGGTCGGTACCCAGCGGACAACTGGGAGACTTGGCGCAGTCATTTGCGAAGTCGTTGAATGCATCCTGAAAACCCTTGGCCTGACGCAGGTCTGCCTCGATAGAGCTGGTATTCGGGTCCACGGCGCCGTCGAGGATCATCGCCCGGACGTGTTTTGGGTAGGCCTCGGCGTAAGCAGCGCCGATTCGGGTTCCATATGAGTAGCCCAAGAACGTCAATTTGCTGTCACCCAGTGCTTCGCGAATGACGTCGAGATCACGGGCGACGTCAACGGTTCCGACATGCGCCAGGACTTTCTTGCCCATCTTGTCCACGCAACGGCCGACGAACGCTTTGGTTTCGTCCTCGATGTGCGCCACCCCCGCCGGGCTGTAGTCGACCTGCGGAAGGGTGCGCAGCCGGTCGTTGTCGGCGTCGGAGTTGCACCAGATCGCCGGTCGCGATCCCGCCACCCCACGTGGATCGAATCCGACCAGGTCGAAGCGTTCTCGGACCCGCGGCGAGAGCGACTGCAGGAGGCCCAGTGCGGCCTCGATGCCCGATTCGCCGGGCCCGCCGGGGTTGATGACCAGCGACCCGATCTTGTTTCGGGTGGCCGGAAACTTGATCAGCGCCAGTGTCGTGGCGTCACCGTCGGGGTGCTTGTAGTCGACGGGTACGGCGAGCTTGCCGCATTGGGCGCCACCTGGGAGCTTCATCACCGAGGTACCGCCCCCGCCGGCCATACGACACGGTCCCCACTCCACTGGCTCACCGATTCTTGGTCCAGCCAGCACCCCACGCCCATTGGTGACGTGGGTGCAGCTGGCCACCGTCGCTACAACTACCGCCATCGCGGTCCAGATCAGCATCAAGCGCGCGATCTTGTCGCCGCGAGGGATCCCCATGCTCACCCATGCTGCCATGCGCCGACGCGAGGCTGTTGTTGCCGCACGGCGGCCGACGCTCTACTGGGTCGCTAGCAGCAGTTCTTCCATCCCGACGGCGAAGTCGTCGGCCAACTCCCACAGGTCCGGCACCAGCTCCGGGCAGGCGATGAGGCCGACGTCCAGTTTGCCGGTCAACGACATCACCGTGATGTTCAGACCCGAGCCGTGGAAGATCGGCCCCAGCGGATACATCGCCTTGACCTCACTGCCCAGGAAGTACAGCGGGACCTGCGGACCCGGCACGTTGGAAACCACCAGGTTGTGCACCGGCCTGCTCTTGGTGAGCCTGGTCCGCGCGTAGGCTCTCATCGCCAGGCCGAACACCGCGGGCGCGGCGAATTGTGACCAATCCTGCAGCAGCGTAGCGCTGATCGCCGAACTATGCTGTTTAGCAACCGAATTCGCATCGGCGATGGCCTTGATTCGCTCGACCGGGTCGGTGATATGCGTCTGAAGGCTGGAAAACATTCCCGAAATCTGGTTGCGCCCAGGACGATCCGATTTGCCGTGTACCGACACCGGCACCATCGCCACCAACGACGATTCCGGCAATTCGCCGCGGTCGAATAGGAATTGCCGCAGCACGCCGGACACCAGGGCCATCACCACATCGTTGACTTTGACGTCGAAATAGCTCTTGACCTTTTTGATGTCCTCGAGATCCAGCTGCGCGTAGGCGATGTTGCGATGCGCCGTGATGCTCGCGTTGAAGGTGGTCGGCGGGGCTGCGAACGGCGGCGCCATCGTCTGGCCGCTACGCGCCCGCAGCGCCGTCTTGACCACCGACGACGCGGTGTCCGTCAGCGCGTTGGCCAACCGCAGCGGCCTGGCCGCGAACTTGACCGCGCCGGTCACCGCGATCTCGATATGGCTGGCGCCGCCGACCCCCTCCACCGGTTCGGGTGGCGGTGCATCGGCTTCGGTGCTGCACAGCTGCGACATCAAGTTCGCGCCGGTTACCCCGTCGACGCAGGCGTGATGCACTTTGGTCATCACCGCCAGACGGCCACCTTGCTGGGCATCGGTGCCCGCGACACCCTCGATGACCCACATCTCCCACAACGGCCGAGTGCGGTCCAGTGGCAATCCGGCGATATGACCGGCAATCTCGGCCAGCTCGTTTCGCCCGCCGGGTGGCGGCAGCCCGATGCGATGCAGATGCCGATTCACATCGAAGGTGTCGTCGTCCGCCCAGACCGGGTGATCGAGGTTCAGCGGGCTGTCCGCGAGCTTTTCGCGAAATTGCGGCATTGCCTTGATCCGGACCGCCAACTCGTCGCGCAGCCGATCGAAGGTGTAGCCACCCGGCATCGTCGAAGTATCAAGCTCGAGAATCGAACAGACATGCAGCGGCTGCGCCGGGGTCTCCAGATACAGAAAACTGGCGTCGAGTCCGCTGAGCCTCTGCATGGGCCGATGGTATGTCCGGGGCCGCACGGCTAAGCGGGAACCGTCGCGATGGGTCCGGTGTGAGGAAATCCACTGAACAGGGTGTGCATTTGCGCGGCGGCAGGTGGCAGACTGACAACGTCAGACGAACCCGGGGACCCTGCTGGGCCACGAGGATCGACCCGACCATACCTAGGGACAATGATGTCTGAGCACGCTGTTTACGGGGCACACCCCTCCCAGCCGAGTGATGGCGCCGCCGCGCCGCGGACCAAGGTCCGCGTCCACCACCTGCAGAAAATGAAGGCCGAAGGCCACAAATGGGCGATGCTGACGGCCTACGACTACTCCACCGCCCGAATCTTCGATGACGCAGGCATCCCCGTGCTGCTGGTCGGCGACTCGGCCGCCAACGTCGTCTACGGTTACGACACCACGGTGCCGATCTCGATCGACGAGCTGATTCCGTTGGTGCGCGGCGTGGTGCGGGGCGCGCCGCATGCTCTGGTGGTGGCCGATTTGCCGTTCGGCAGTTACGAGGCCGGGCCGGCCGCCGCGCTGAGCGCGGCAACCCGGTTCATGAAGGAAGCCGGCGCGCATGCCGTCAAACTGGAAGGTGGCGAACGAGTCGCTGAGCAGATCGCGACCCTAACCGCGGCCGGCATCCCAGTGATGGCGCACATCGGCTTCACCCCGCAAAGCGTCAACACCCTCGGGGGATTCCGGGTGCAGGGCCGCGGTGACGCTGCGGAACAGACCATCGCCGACGCGATCGCCGTTGCCGAGGCCGGTGCGTTCTCCGTCGTGATGGAGATGGTGCCGGCCGAGCTGGCCACCCAGATCACCGGCAAGCTGACCATTCCCACCGTCGGCATCGGCGCCGGACCCAATTGCGACGCCCAGGTGCTGGTTTGGCAGGACATGGCCGGGCTCACCAGCGGCAAGACGGCCCGGTTCGTCAAGCGGTTCGGTGACGTTGCGGGCGAATTGCGCCGCGCGGCAACCCAATACGCGGACGAAGTCGCCGCTGGGGCGTTTCCCGCCGAGGAGCACAGCTTCTAAAGCGTCTTTATGGACGTCCGGTGAGCCAACCGGATGTGGCACGCTGGGAACCAATGGGTACCCAACACCCATGACTGCGACGAGGGAACCACTAGAGGCGACCATGCCTGCCGACACGCCGAGCACGTCGCGATACCTGGAGGTGGAGCGCAAGTTCGACGTCGGCGAGTCGACGAGCTCACCGTCATTCGCCGGTATCGCGGATGTTCTTCGGGTGGAGCGACTCCCGACGCAGGCACTGGACGCCGTGTATTACGACACGTCGGCGCGTGATCTCGCGTCCAGGCGAATCACGTTGCGCCGTCGCACCGGCGGTGACGATGCCGGTTGGCACCTGAAGCTGCCGGCGGGACCCGACACCCGCACCGAAGTTCGTGCACCGCTCGGTACCGCAAACGGCAGCGAGGAAGACGGCCACGAAGATGTGCCGACCGAGCTGCTGGACGTCGTGCTGGCGATTGTCCGGGACCGTCCGCTGAACCCGGTCGCGCGAATCACTACCACGCGGGAGGTTCAAGAGCTCTACGGCGCCGACGACGCGGCGCTCGCGGAGTTCTGCAACGACCAGGTCACCGCGTCGCGGGCCGCAACCGCGGATGCACCCGAAGTCGAGCAGCGGTGGCGTGAGTGGGAGCTCGAACTTGTCCAACCCGCGGC
>JAFAID010000581.1 GCA_019236925.1 Mycobacterium sp.
GGTCGTCGACCAACTGCCTTGCCGGACATTCCATTTCATCGAGAAGCTCGTCGACTATGGCTTCTGGATCGGCCAGGCCGCTGTCCTGCAGTCGCCGTGCGATGTCGTCCTCGTGCAATGGGCCGTGTTCGGCCAAAACTGTCGCTAGGGTCCGGGTCCCGTCGATTGCTTCCGCCACGGCGACCACCCTATGCCGCGGTTGGCAGCGTCGCGAGGTTCTCTACAAGCCGAAGGGCATCGCGCCCCGGCTTGTCTGTCGCTAAAAAGTCGCGCAAAGGCGGGCATTTCGTGTAGTGGTTCGGCGGCGTTACCGGTGTTACAGGCGTGACGTACACGCCAGCGGGCCCAGCGTCGAGGTAGCGGCTCATTTCGTGTCTTCGATGAACAGCGCCATCGATGCGGTAAATCCGTGCAATGCGTTGCGGCCGGCGATCAGGGACGTTTCTCGGCTGCAAGCCCGCGCAGGAGAAGATGCCGTTGATCAAGAAGCGGCGAAAGTCGTTGTGGCTCAGAGGAATGCGCGGAGGAACTCGAGGACCTCGTCGGCTTTGGCGAAGCCGCCGAGGTGGCTCTCGCCTGGGCGCAGGATGAGCTCGGCGTCAGGCAGGTGCGAGACGGCCGCTTGGGCGGCGGCGAGGGGCACCAGAGGGTCGGCGTTGCCGTGCCACCACCGCACCGGCGCCTTCACGTCGGCCAACCGGAAACCCCAGTCCCGCCCGAACAGGCGGACATCGTCGATCACGGCCTGGCAGCGGCCCTTGATGACGAGGACGATGTCATCGACGAACATGGCCTCCATTTCGGGGTCGGCGAAGACTCGTTGGTCGCCCTCGGGCGAAATGCTGGAGTAGGCCCGTAAGACGTAGTGCGAGACGGGGATGAGGGGCGCCAGTAGCCCTAAACTCAGCGCCGCCAATGGCCGGCGCAGCTCCGACAGCAGTGGTTCGAAGCGGCGGGCAAGGTCGTCGATGAGGCCGGCGGTGGCCTCGGGGCCGACCGACGGGACTATGCCGCCCAGCACGGCCACGGCCGCCACGCGAGCGGCCAGCGGAGGCACCGCGCCGCAGGCCAGGGCATAGGGTCCGCCGCCGGACAGGCCCACGACAGCCAGCCGTTCGGCGTCGAGCGCGTCGGCCACATGTGCGATGTCGGTGGCCCAGCCGGCCACCGCGGCGTAGGGGTGCGGAGCGGACAGCCCCGAGCCCGGCCGCTCCACGGCGACGACCCGCAGGCCGAGCTTCTCGGCGGTGCGCCGACCCAGCAGCGGGAACTGGCGCCGGGCGCCAGGGGTGCCGTGGAACCACAGCACCACCGCGCCCGAGGGGTCGCCGTACTCGGCGAAGCCAAGCCGACGACCATTGGGCAGGTTGAAACGGCCTTCCGCGCGCGGCTTTTCGATGCGCGGTACGCGGAAGGGATGTCGCAGCGGGTTGCTCAGTCTCATCGGTTCTCAGCAAAGAGTAGGCGTCCGCTCTCGCGAGGATCGCCAAAAACGTCGCGCAGCTGAAACTGGCGTCAACCGACGATCGCAATGGGGAAGCTACCGTGCTTGCCCTGCGGGACCTGAGCCGTCATGCAGAACAATGAGCTGACGTCCCGGTTAACGGCAGGGGGTACTGGACGTCAACTGATCGTGGTGGTGCTCGGGTTGTTCGCGCGTGACGGGGGCGGGGCGCTACGGTGCATTGCGTGACTGAGTTGCGGTTGGCATATCACCAACGCCTCAAAGATATCGACGCGGCGGTCAGGGAAATGATCACGCTGGTCGAACAAGACATCCCCAGAGCGGGTGCGGCATTCCTCGACGCTGACAAGAAAGCCGCCGACACCGTGGAAGTCAACGAGCGTATCGTCGAGGACTCCTATGAGCGGGTCGAGCAGCTGGTGATTGACCAGTTCGCGCGCCAAGCCCCCGTTGCCAGCGAGCTGCGGTTTTTGCTCACGGTCTTTCGGATCCTGCCCCAGCTGAGCGACGCGCACGACTGGGCCGCCCAACTGGCCCGCCGCGGGGTCACTAATCTGGCCACCGAGCTTCCCAGCCGGGTCTGTCGCCTAATCAGCGAAATCATCGATGCCGCGGCCGGAATGTGGCGGGAGGTCGGTGAGGTGTATCTGAGCGGGTCGGCCGATATCGCCGATGACACTGAGGCCGTCGACGACCAACTCGATGAGCTTCATGCCAGCCTCAGCGCCGAATTGGCCTCGGCCGACCTGCGCAAACCGGTGCTGCTGGAAATGGGTTTGGTGGCCCGCTTGCTGGAGCGGCTCGGCGATAGCGCGGTCGAAGTCGCCCGCCAGATCGAACTATTGAGCCCACCCCGACCCGATTACAGCACACTCAACAGCCCCTAGCAGGCCGCCGGCCGGCACCCCGTGTCATTCACTGTGTCGACAGCCCAACGACAATTTACGTTCGCGCTTGGCAAGTCGCACAGAAGCGATCGGGGTTGCTCAGGCAGACGGCCGCATCATCGATCCCGCCGGACCCGGACGACGCGATACCGGAATTCATGAAACCTGGGCGGTTGGGCAGCTAGCAAAACCGTCCATCGTCGCGGGATCGGCGTACCATCAGCTCACGCTCAGGAACGCAGAGCTAGGCAAGACATGAGCGACATCCACTCCGGCGCGACCGACATCGACAAATGGGATCCCGCCCTGACCGAGCACGTCATCGCGCTGACCCGGCCGATCGTCAAGCGGTATTTCCGTTCCGAGGTGCGGGGCCTGGACAACATCCCGGCTGGCGCATCCCTGGTGGTGTCGAACCATTCTGGCGGCCTCACGTCGTTTGATCTGTCAGTGTTCGCCGTCGACTATTACGACAAGTACGGCTACGAACGCCCGCTCTACGCGCTTGGCTTCGACACGGTGTTCGCCGGGCCGGCCGGCGAATTTTTCAAGCGCACCGGGGTGATCCGCGCGACGCGCGACAACGCCGCGAAGGCGTTGGCAGCCGGCGCCGTCGTCCTGGTCTTCCCGGGCGGTGATTTCGACGTTTACCGGCCGACCCTGCGGGAGAACGTCATCAACTTCGGTGGCCGCACGGGCTACGTAACCACGGCTATCGAGGCAGGCGTGCCGATCGTTCCCGCAGTGTCCATCGGCGGGCAGGAAGGCCAGCTGTTCTTGACCCGCGGCACCTGGCTATCGCGTGTGCTTCGGCTCACCAAGCTGGAGCGCAAGCTGTTCCGAACGAAGATTCTGCCAGTAACATTCGGTTGGCCGTTCGGGCTGAGTGTTGTTGTGCCGGTTAATATGCCGCTGCCCACGAAGATCGTCACCGAGGTGTTGCCGCCAATCAACATTGCCGCCGAATTCGGTGATGCTCCCGACGTCAAGGACGTCGATGCACACGTGCGCCAGGTGATGCAAAAGGGTCTCGACGAGCTGGCCGCCAAGCGCCACTTCCCGATACTCGGCTGATCGAGCCGACCGCACGGGGGCGCCCCGCCGCTAGTCTGGGCGCGCGGACCGGCGGACACAGCGCGCGAGGAAGGAGATGCGGTCATGGGCGTCTACGCGGTCACCGGATCGGCCTCAGGCATGGGGCACCAGGTCGCGCAGAAGCTGTGCAACGCTGGCCACACGGTGCTCGGAGTGGACATCAAGCAGGCGGACATCACCGCCGACTTGTCGACCGCCGAGGGACGCCAGGCGGCCGCCGCGGGTGTTTTGGCGGCGTCGGGGGCCAGACTCGACGGCGCCGTGCTCGCGGCCGGTCTCGGTCCGGGACCGGGCGCTGAGCGTGCGCGGCTGATCGCTCAGGTTAACTACCTCGGCGTCGTTGACCTGCTCAGCGCGTGGCGGCCCGCGCTGGCCGCCGCTGACCGCGCGAAAGTCGTTGTCTTCTCGAGCAACTCCACAACGACAACGCCTCTGGTTCCTGCGCGCACCATACGGGCGCTCCTTGCTCATGACGCCGAGAAGGCGGTTCGCTCGGTGAGATGGTTCGGCAAGAATGCTTCGGTCTTCCTATACGCGGCGTCCAAGATCGCGGTTAGCCGCTGGGTCCGACGTGAGGCGGTAAGGAGGGAGTGGGCGGGCGCAGGCATCCGCTTGAATGCTCTCGCTCCGGGGGCGATCCTGACGCCTCTTCTGGAGGAGCAGCTGTCGACGTCGAAGCAAGCGAAGCGGATTCATGCGTTCCCCGTCCCGATCGGCGGGTTCGGCGACGCGGGGCAGCTGGCCGATTGGGTGCTCTTCATGCTCTCGGATGCTGCGGACTTCTTGTGCGGGAGTGTCGTATTCGTCGACGGCGGGTCGGACGCCTACTTCCGTGCTGACGACTGGCCGAGGCGTGCGCCAGCGTATCGACTGGTGTCTTACCTCAAGCGGTTCAGAGGCTACTCCGCGTCGGCCTGAAAGCAATTCGACGCCGGCACAACGTGGTTGGGTGCGTTAGCGTCTGCTTCGTATCCGTGACGGGTCGACAAGCCCCGACTGCATCAGCGCGTCGTCGATGAATCGCTGCACCGGCCGCGAGCGGAAGAACCCGGTGTGACCGCCCTGATACCAGACGATCTCGGGTCTGCCCCAGTGCTCCCAGAGCCGGGCGACCTGGTCGCGGGGGTGCACCAACCTGTCGGCGACGCCGGCGTAGATGAAGCGACCCTGCATCCGAACGCGGGGAGTCAGCGCCAGCGGCGAGATCATCCGGCCGATCGGTCGGGCCAACTTCATCGTCCGGCGGATGGGATCGTGCTGGCTGAGGCCGGCATGGCGGCCGACCAGCTCGACCAGATCAACGGCTGGGACGCCCAGAATCGCACAAGTCAGGCCGTCGTCTAGGCTCGCGACCAGCGCCGTGAGGTAACCGCCCAGGGAGATGCCGTTCAGCCCGATCATGGAGTCGGGCTGCTGTGACCGGATCCAGGACAGCAGGCGCCGGATATCCCACACCGCCTGCGCGGCACCGTGGACTTCGTTGAGCACATCCTCACTGGGGAACGCGACGCCCTTCGGCAGGTTTCGCGCGCGCGGGCCGTGCATCGGAAGGACCGGAAGCACGACATTGAGGCCGAGATCGGAGTACAGATGCCAAGCGCGCAACAACGCGAGGTCGAGCGCGGCCCGTCCCATCTCGGCGCCGTGTGTACACACCAGCCATGGTCGCGGCTGCCGGTGTCGCAGCATCAAGGCGTACTCCCGGTTGTTGGCGGCGTAACTCAGCCACCGTTCCCGGCCCGGTTCGCCTGCATGGGGCTGATATTCACTGTCGAAGAACAGCCGCTCGTAGCTACGCCCCAGGCTGTTCACCGGCCTCACCGTGACGTCGGTCAGCGGCGGGGGTTCCGCGAAGAACCCCTCAGGCTGCTGCAGCCAACCCTGCTGGCTGTAGAACTCAACTGCCGCGATCACCTCGCGCTCGATCCGTTCGAGTTTCGTCGCGTCGGGAACCGACCGCAGCAAGCGAAACCCCGCCAGCACGATTTCGTCGCCGAACGCCTGCGCCGCGAGCGCGATGGTCGGCCGTGCCACCGGAAGCTCGCCGGGCTCGCGATCCAGATAGGTGGCCCAGGACCGGGCGTAGAAGCCGCCGGTGCGGGTGAACGGCCTCAGCACCTGTGACAGGGGACCGGCACTACCGCGCCGCCGGTCGGAGATGCCTGAGTCGGCGTCGTCTCCCGCGGCAGACGAGGCGCCTGAGTGTTCGATGTCCTGCATCTAGCCTCGCCTTCGAGGGATACGGCTGGGCGCGAGACCGGGTCTCAGCCAGCCTAATGCCGCTGATCCGGGGCCGTCGCCAAAGGCCAACATCTCGTCGAAGCTCTCCCGCAGGCACGCAGGGCGAAGGCCTGCGTTGGAAAATGGTCGCGTCCGTACGCCGGTCAGCGGCCCGGATCATAGGATCGGCCAACTTTTGAGGGTGTGCGAGTGAAGCGAATTACGCGAAACATCGATCTGGGCCTGGGGACTACCGTGCGTTCTCGGTCGCTGAAGCCGGCAAAGCGCGCGACTGGATTATTGAAGACCAACAGTAAGTGCGACCCTGGACACGGCCACTACGTTACGAGCACAGGAAGCCAAAGAATTCACTGAATTTCGCCACCTGTTTCACCCACCCCTGGTCGGTAACGACCGCGCAGCGTTCCCAGTGGAAGAAGAGCATGAAGTCCAACTTCGTATCCTCCCAAACCGCGCCGGGAGCGACCCTGGCGAAATCAGGGGCAAACTCGAAGTAGATCCTCACCTTCTTATGCCGCTTCAATCTGTCTTCAAAGACTGGTATCAGCATCGTTTCGTAATCGGTCTTCGTTACATGCCCATGGAACGCAAACGCTACGACGTTGTCAGGAAAGTCCTTGAGCGTCTCGATCATGATGTCCTTACCTCCTCAGTGTCGCTGCATGCCACAGCGCGGCCAGCGAATCGTCCGGCCACGGCAGCGCCCGATTCGCGGCGAACAACGGTCGTCCGTCGACCGGCACCTGGCGCACCGGCCTTCCCGCCAATTCCGCTGCGACAGTGACGTTTCCATCTGCGCCGAAGCCGTAGCGGCGCAGCGCCGCGACCGTGGAATCCTGCCGGGCGGCGCAACGCGGCTTCCGGATCGGCGATCTGCCACGCCGCCCGCAGTGCCTTGGCGACCCGCTCGGGGGCGAAGTTATAGAAGATCGCGGTCACCACCTCGGACGGCACCATGCCCAGCGGGCGCCGACCTGGCGGCGAAATAGCCCATCCAGAAACCTCGGTAAACCAGCCCGTCCAACGCCGCGACTCCCTCCAGCGGCCCGATGTTTTGATCCGCTAACGGGCAGATGCTGTTGTGGACGGCCGCTTAGCGCTTGCGTCAGCGGGTTCTTGCACTGGCTGCTGTTTCTGCATGCCGGCAATCGCAGTCCGAGTACGGCACATGGCTATCGCCTGCTAGTGGCAACATGTGGGTATGGCCACGACGTCGCTGTCCTGGGATGTGGTTTCCATCGAGAAGCCGGACGATGTCAACGTTGTGATCGGGCAGGCGCACTTCATCAAAACGGTCGAAGACCTGCACGAGGCGATGGTCGGGGTGAGCGCATCACTACGGTTCGGGCTGGCTTTCTGCGAGGCGTCCGGGCCGCGGTTGGTTCGCCGTACGGGCAACGATACCGAGTTGATCGAACTGGCGACCCGCAATGCGCTGGCCATCGCGGCCGGTCACTGTTTCGTCATTTTATTGCGCGAGGGGTTTCCGGTCAGCGTCCTCAACCCGGTGAAGGCGGTCCCCGAGGTCTGCACAATCCACTGCGCCACAGCGAATCCCGTCGATATCGTCGTCGCGGTGACTCCGCGTGGTCGCGGCATCGTGGCCGTCGTCGATGGAGAGACCCCTCTCGGGGTGGAGACCGATCGTGACGTGGCCGCGCGGCGCGACCTGCTGCGTGCCATCGGTTATAAGCTCTGACGGCGACTGAAACGTGGCCCGCCATTCACTGCAGTACCTATGTCACCGCCACCATTTGGTACACATCGCCGAAGTCGGCACCCCCTCTAGCCTGGCACGCAAACGCCCTTTGGACGTTACTGGTGGGAACTAAGGACTCTAGGAGACCCCGCTGGGGCCAATGGCTAGGGGCATTGGACTCTGCTCTTTTTTGGCCGGCTTCTACTAGCCTGGACGCTGCACGTTTGGGTTGCGGGTTGGTGACGCACGTCGGCGGCTAAGATTGGAGATTGCCCAAAACATCTCCCGTGCAACCTTTTTCAGCTACGTGCTG
>JAFAID010000550.1 GCA_019236925.1 Mycobacterium sp.
GTCGTCGGTGCCGGCGCGATGGGTGCCCTGGCAGCGGCCCACCTGGCCCGGGCCGGCGTGCGGGACATCCACGTCGTCAACCGGTCGCTGCCCCGGGCGCAGCGGCTGGCCCGCAGGATTCGCGAATCGGGCGCCGGGGCCGAAGCGGTGGGCCTTGACCGGCTGCCTACCGCGCTGGCCGATGCCGACGTGGTGGTGAGCTGCACCGGCGCGGTGCGCCCGGTGGTGTCGCTGGCCGACGTGCACCACGCGCTGGCCGCCACCCGCCGCGACGAAACCGACGAACCGCTGGTGATCTGCGACCTGGGCATGCCGCGCGACGTCGACCCCGCGGTCGCCGGGCTGCCGGGCGTGTGGGTCGTCGACATGGACCGGGTGCAGCGGGAACCGTCAGCTCGCGCTGCGGCCGCTGACACCGACGCCGCGCGCCACATCGTCGCCACCGAAGTCGCCACGTATCTCGCCGGGCAGCGGATGGCGGAGGTCACGCCGACGGTGACCGCGCTGCGCCAACGCGCCGCCGACGTCGTCGAGGCCGAGTTGCTGCGCCTGGACAACCGGCTGCCCGGACTCGACGCCGCACACCGCGACGAGGTGGCCCGCACCGTGCGGCGGGTGGTCGACAAGCTGCTCCATGCGCCAACCGTGCGGATCAAGCAGCTGGCCAGCGCGCCCGGCGGCGACAGCTACGCCGAGGCGCTGCGCGAGCTGTTCGAACTCGACCAGACCTCGGTTGACGCCGTCGCCACTGCAGGTGAATTGCCTTCTGTCTCAACAGATTCCGCTGAGTAGCCGCTTGGCTGACGTGATTCGGATCGGCACCCGGGGCAGCTTGCTGGCCACCACCCAAGCCGGTGGCATTCGAGACGCGCTGGTCGCCAACGGTCATCCCGCCGAGCTGGTCACCATCAGCACCGAGGGCGACCGCTCGTCGGAGCCGATCGCCAGCATCGGTGTCGGCGTCTTTACCGCCGCACTCCGCGAAGCCATCGACGACGGGCGGGTGGACGCGGCGGTGCATTCGCACAAGGACTTGCCGACCGCCGACGACCCGCGGTTCGTGATCGCCGCCATACCGCCGCGAGAGGACCCTCGCGACGCGGTGGTGGCCCGCGACGGGTTAGTGCTGGCACAGCTGCCGACGGGCTCGGTGGTGGGCACCTCATCGCCCCGGCGGGCCGCACAGCTTAGAGCACTGGGTCTCGGTTTGGAAATCCGCCCCCTACGAGGCAACCTAGATACCAGGTTGAACAGGGTAAGCAGCGGTGATTTGGACGCAATCGTGATAGCCCGGGCGGGTCTGGCCCGACTGGGACGTCTCGACGACGTCACCGAGACGCTGGAGCCGGTGCAGGTGTTGCCGGCGCCGGCTCAAGGAGCGCTCGCCGTCGAGTGCCGCGCCGGGGATACCCGCCTGGCGGCACTGCTGGCAGAGCTCGACGACGCGGACACCCGCGCGGCCGTCACCGCCGAGCGCGCCCTGCTCGCCGAACTGGAGGCGGGTTGCTCCGCGCCAGTGGGGGCGATCGCCGAGGTGGTCGAGTCCATTGACGAGGACGGCCGTATCTTCGAGGAGCTGTCGCTGCGCAGCTGCGTGGCGGCGCTGGACGGATCCGACGTGATCCGCGCGTCCGGTATCGGCAGTCCGGATCGGGCACGAGAGCTCGGTCTCTCGGTGGCCGCCGAGCTGTTCGAACTGGGCGCACGGGAACTCATGTCGGCTGCGCGGTGAGACCACCCGCACGAGGAAGTTACTGGGAGAGACACAGATGACGACGCGAGGGCGTAAGCCGAGGCCCGGCCGCATCATGTTCGTGGGCTCGGGTCCGGGCGACCCGGCTCTGCTGACGACACGGGCCGCGACGGTGCTTGCGAATGCCCCCCTGGTGTTCATTGACCCTGACGTGCCCGAGCCGGTGCTGGCGCTGATCGGCAAGGATTTGCCGCCGGTGTCCGGGCCTGCTCCCGCGGCGCCGAATGGCCAATCAGGAAACGGAGCCAGTGAAGGGTCGGCAGAGGCGGCGGGGGCCGGTAGTGACGAACAGTCCGCTGCGGTGGTGGCGGTAGGACCTGACATCCGGCCGGCGCTGGGCGATCCCGCCGAGGTGGCCAAAACGCTGGTCGCCGAGGCCCGTACCGGTACTGACGTAGTGCGGCTGGTAGCCGGTGATCCGCTGTCGGTGGACGCGGTGATCACCGAGGTGAACGCCGTCGCCCGCAGCCACCTGCACTTCGAGCTGGTGCCCGGCCTGGCGGCCAGTTGCGCGGTGCCGACCTATGCGGGGTTGCCGCTGGGCTCGTCGCACACCGTTGCCGACGTGCGCGGCGACGTGGACTGGGGGGCGCTGGCTGCGGCGCCCGGCCCGCTGATTTTGCACGCCACCTCGTCGCACGTGGCCGACGCCGCACGCACCCTGATCGAGTACGGGCTCGCCGATACCACCCCGTGCGTGGTGACGTCGTCGGGCACCACCTGCGCGCAGCGCTCGGTGGAGTCCACGCTGGGCGGGCTGACCGATTCGTCCGTGGCCGTCGGCGCCGACCCCGCGACGCCGTCGCCGGTCGTCGTGACCATCGGCAAGACGGTGCACAACCGGGCCAAGCTGAACTGGTGGGAGAGCCGGGCACTGTACGGCTGGACCGTGCTGGTGCCGCGGACCAAGGATCAGGCCGGCGAGATGAGCGAGCGGCTGACCGCGCACGGCGCGTTGCCGATCGAGGTGCCGACCATCGCCGTCGAGCCACCGCGCAGCCCCGCGCAGATGGAGCGCGCGGTCAAGGGTCTGGTCGACGGCCGCTACCAGTGGATCGTGTTCACCTCCACCAACGCGGTGCGAGCAGTGTGGGAGAAGTTCGGCGAGTTCGGTCTGGACGCCCGCGCGTTCTCCGGAGTGAAGATCGCCTGTGTGGGCGAATCGACAGCCGACCGGGTCCGTGCATTCGGGATCAGCCCCGAGCTGGTGCCCTCCGGTGAGCAGTCGTCGTTGGGCCTGCTGGACGAATTCCCGCCGTACGACAGCATTTTCGACCCGGTGAACCGGGTGCTGCTGCCGCGCGCCGACATCGCCACCGAGACGCTGGCCGAGGGTCTGCGCGAACGCGGCTGGGAGATCGAGGACGTCACCGCCTACCGGACAGTGCGGGCGGCGCCGCCGCCGGCCGCCACCCGGGAAATGATCAAGACCGGTGGTTTTGACGCGGTGTGCTTCACCTCGAGCTCGACGGTGCGCAACCTGGTCGGCATCGCCGGCAAGCCGCATGCGCGCACCATCGTCGCCTGCATCGGCCCCAAGACCGCCGAAACCGCAGCCGAATTCGGGTTGCGGGTCGACGTGCAACCCGAAACCGCCGCGGTGGGCCCGCTGATCGAAGCGTTGGCCGAGCACGCCGCCCGGCTGCGCGCCGAGGGCGCGCTGCCGCCGCCGCGTAAGAAGAGTCGCAGGCGCTAGTGGCGATCGCAAGGGCGGCGGAGCCGGGCGCAGCGGGTCGCCACCGATGAGCGGGGGGGCCTATCCCCGCCAGCGCCCGCGTCGGCTTCGCTCGACTGCGGCGATGCGCCGGTTGGTTGCGCAAACGTCGCTGGAGCCAAGGCATCTGGTGTTGCCGATGTTCGTCGCCGACGGCATCGACGAGCCGCGGCCGATCACGTCGATGCCCGGCGTGATGCAGCACACCCGCGAGTCGCTGCGCGCCGCCGCCGCGACGGCGGTGGCCGCCGGGGTCGGCGGGCTGATGCTCTTCGGCGTGCCCCGCGACGAGGACAAGGACGCGACCGGATCGGCAGGCTCCGATCCCGACGGCATCCTCAACGTGGCGTTGCGCGATCTGGCCAAGGACTTGGGCGATGCCACCGTGCTGATGGCCGATACCTGCCTGGACGAATTCACCGACCACGGGCACTGCGGTGTGCTGGACGCGCGCGGCCGGGTCGACAATGACGCTACCCTGAAGCGCTATGTGGAATTGGCGGTGGCACAGGCAGATTCGGGTGCACACGTGGTAGGGCCGAGCGGCATGATGGATGGTCAGGTGGGGGCGATCCGGGACGGCCTGGACGCCGCGGGGCACGCCGATGTGGTGATCCTGGCGTACGCCGCCAAGTTCGCCTCGGCGTTTTACGGCCCGTTCCGCGAAGCCGTGAGCTCTAGCTTGTCCGGCGACCGTCGTACCTACCAGCAGGAGCCGGGCAATGCCCGTGAAGCGCTGCGCGAGGTGCGGCTGGACCTCGACGAGGGCGCCGACATCATCATGGTCAAACCCGCGCTGGCCTACCTCGACGTGGTGGCGGCCGCGGCAGAAATTTCGCCGGTGCCGGTGGCCGCCTACCAGGTGTCGGGGGAGTACGCGATGATCCGGGCCGCAGCCGCCAACGGCTGGGTCGACGAGCGCGCCGCCGCGCTGGAATCCCTTACCGGTATCCGACGGGCCGGTGCCGACATCGTGCTGACGTATTGGGCCGCCGAGACGGCGGCCTGGCTGTCGTGACTGGTCCGGTCCCGCCGCGGCCAGAGGGGGCGCCTTCGAATGGGCCTAAGCCGCAGACCCGGCCCGTCGACGTCGACACCGGCTTTTGGCTGTGGTTGGCGGCGTTGCCGCTGATGGTGGTCGGCTACGTCGCCGACATCGTCGGATCAGCGGCCGGTCGCGGATCGGCGGTGCTCTACGTCGCATCAGGGCTTTTCACCGCGGTGCTGTGCGCGATCGTGGTGACCTTCATGATCCTGATGCGGGCCGGTTACCGCTGGGCCCGGACGGTGTTGACCGGCGGCGGCGTTGCCACCGTCGTTTACATCGGGACCAGGCTTTTCACCGTGAGCTGGCCCCCGACGTTCGCGCTGATCTGCGGCGTCGCCGGCATCGTCGGGTCGGTGCTGATCGCCGGCGGGATTTTCCTGCTACACCGCAGCGACGCCCAGGCGTACTTCACCAGGTGAGCCCCAAGTGGTTTCGCGCCGAGCGCAGGAGGGGATGATGTTTCGATGACCGCGGGCACCAAGACGAACGCCGCCCCGCTCTTTCGCGA
This sequence comes from Mycobacterium sp., assembly GCA_019236925.1. Lineage (GTDB taxonomy): Bacteria > Actinomycetota > Actinomycetes > Mycobacteriales > Mycobacteriaceae > Mycobacterium. Next base: position 5,024 of record JAFAID010000550.1, read on the forward strand.
GGCCGGGGCCAGCTGGTACTGGGTGCTGGCCGGCCCGCTCGCGGCCGCGGCCATGCTCTGGATCGAAAAAACCAACGGATATGGCTGGCAGCTCCCTGTCCCGCTGCTATTCCTGGTGCTGGTGACGAGTTTCGTTGCGCTGCAGGTCAAGGCGGCGCGCATCCACACGTCGGTGGAACTGACCAACGAGACGCTGCGCCAGGGCACCGAAACCATCAAGGTGGCCGAGATTGTCAAGGTCTACCCCGAAGCCGATCATCCGCTGACATCCGAAAAGGAACTGGAGCGTTGGCAAACGGCGCGCGCGCTCGGTGAGCTGGTCAGGGTGCCTAAGGGGCGGATCGGCATCGGCTTGCGACTCACCGGCGGGCGCACCGCGCAAGCGTGGGCGCGTCGACACCGCCACCTACGCGCCGCGCTGACCCCGCTGGTCGAGGAGCGGGTCGGACAGGGCCGGCCGCCGCCTGATTCGCACGACGACGGCGGCGACGCCGGATCACGCTGATAATGGCCCGATTTCCGGCTTTCATCGAGCTCGCCCTGGCCTGCGCGGCGGCGGTGGGCTGCGCTGTCAGCTGGTCGGCGGTGCGCTCCACCGTGACCGTTGCACCCGTCGTCGATGGCCAGCCGGTCACCACGTCGGTGGTCTATGACCCTCAGCTGCTGCTGTTGACGCTGCTGCTGGCGTCGGCGGCCGGCATGCTGGCGGTGCTCGGCGTGGCCCGGCTGTGGCGAGCCGGCCGGGGCGCCTGAATTCAGGACGCCAACCAGGCCAGCTCATCAGGCACGTGCTGGCGCCAGAACTCGGCGTCGTGGCCGCCCGGGTAGAACCCGCCGGCCGGCTGGCTGGGCAGCCGGTTGACGAATTCCCGGGTGGCGATGTAGAAGCCGTCGCCGGTTCCGCAGTCCACCCGCAGCGGAATCGACGTCAGCTCCGCGGCGTTCACCGTGGAGTTCTTCCGGAAGTCATCGAGGCCGTCGAAGGCGTCCTGCGGCGCTCCCCAATACGTCAGGTACAGCGCAGGGCTGATGGCGCAGATCGCGAAGGTCCGGGCCGCGCCCAGCCGAGCGCCCAGCCGCATCGCCCCGTATCCGCCCATCGACCAGCCCATGAACGCCACCTGCGACACGTCGAGACCCTTGCCGGCAAGCATCGGGATCAGCTCATTGAGCACCATCGCGCCGGAGTCTTCGCCCGAGGCCCGCGGCCGCCAGTAGCCGTTGCCGCCGTCGACGCTGACCACCGCGATCGAGGGTTTGCCCGTGGCCGGCAGTTTGGCCAGGGCGTCCTCGACACCGAGGCTCATCACCCCGGCGGCATCGCTGTCCAACCCGTGCAGCGCGATCACCGTACGCAACGGGCCGGTCTGGCCCGGCGGGCGGGCGATGATCCACTTGGTGTTCCGTCCGCCGCGCGCGGCGGAGATGAACGAGCCTTCCTCGCGGGTGGGCAGCGGACTGCTCAGCGGAGCGGGGGCGGCCCGGGTCGGATCCGGCAGCGTGTCCAGCGCCCACAGACCCGCGGCAGCGGCACCGGTGGCGCCCAGGCGTAGCACGGTCCGGCGGGTCATTAAATTCACCAGCGAATCGTGCCAAGCGAACGGGCGCTGGACTGCAACGGTCCGGCAACAGTCCCGCAACAACGCCTGGCGACGAAGCTGCAAATCGGCGTGGTGCCCCGTGTTTGGTACAAAGTGCGAAATATGTAACACTGTCTCACATGA